>NZ_JAGYFZ010000045.1:0-46296 GCF_019946675.1 Pseudomonas sp. BF-B-15 | reverse complement strand
TGCCAATGGTAGAAACAGCAGCGCATAAGCGATCAGCAGCAACGCCGATGTCTGGTACAGCGCCGGCACATAGTGCAGGGCGAAATACACCAGCGTCAGCGCAATCACGAGTCCTGGGAGTGCATGCAACAGGTACGGCAAGCGCTCGGCCCAGATCGCCAATTGGCCTTTGTAGCGCACCACCAACAAGCCCACCGGCACCGCCAGCACCAGGCACAGCGCGGCGCCACCCAGCGAAAGCGCAAGGGATGACAGCAGCGCCTCGCTGATCGCCGCCACCGGAAACGCTGCCGACGAACCTACCGCCAGCCAGTACACCAGCATCCCCAGTGGAATGCCGCTGCCGATGATCGCCAGTGCCAGACAGTAAATCTGCCCAACAGCCGCCCAGGGTCCCAACTGCACCTGTTCCGCCTGCCGCGCCGCGCCCTGGCCGGTGCGCACGTGCCGACCCTTGCCACGGGCTCGCAGCTCAAGCCACAAGAGCATCAGGCACAGCGCGAGCAGCACGGCGGAAAGCATCGCCGCATTGGCATTGCTGAATTCCAGTTCGAATTGCTGATAGATCGCCGTGGTGAACGTCTGCAAGCCAATAATCGACAGCGCGCCGAACTCAACGAGCATGTGCAATGCGATCAGCAGCGAACCGGCGAGCAGCGACGGCCACAGCAGTGGCAGGGTGATCCTGAAAAACACGCCCCAGCGATTCTGCCCGAGCGTGCGTGCGGACTCTTCAAGCGACGGATCGAGATTGCGCAGGGTCGCCGCCACCGGCAGAAAAATCAGCGGGTACTTGGACAGGGTCATCACCAGAATCGCCCCGCCCAAACCCTCGAAGTGCGCGCTCAGCGAGACCCAGGTAAAGCTGCTGACAAACGCCGGCACCGCAAACGGCAAGCACAGGATCACGCCCCACAATCGTCGGCCTGGCAGATTGCTGCGTTCCAGCAGCCAGGCCAGCGACAAACCGATCACGCCACAAGCGACCGTTACGCCGACCATCAGCTCCAGGGTGTTGCGCAGCAAGCCAAACACGTAGGGCCGCCACAGCAAATGCAATGCCTGGGCCCAGCCGGCTTGCCAGGTCTTGAGCCCGACATACACCAGCGGCAACACGCTGAGCAGTACCAACAGCAAAACCGGCAGCAGTAGCCAGATCGACGGCCGCTTGCGCCGTGGCACGTAGCTTCCGCGCATGGCTGGGGCAGAGGGCGGTGCGCTCATCAGTTCAAGCCAACGTCGCGTTCCAGGTCCAGGGCTTCTTCGGCGTTGCCGAGGTCGGCTGGCGTGACTTTCGGTGCTTCAAGCTCGCTGAACGGCTTGAGGCCTCGGTCCGACTCCATGCCTTTGTGCAGCGGGTATTCGGCGGTGGTCTGGGTGATCACGCGCTGACCTTCTTCGCTGGCCATGTAGGCGAGGAATTGCTGGGCTTCCTTTGGGTGTTTGCTGGACTTCAGCACGGCTGCACTGGAAACGGTGATCAGCCCGCCGACGTCGCCGCCAGTGAAGTAATGCAGTTTCGAATCGAGCTGGCCTTTTTCGCGTTGCAGGGCGAACCAGTAGTAGTTGTTCACCAGCACGGTCGCGACTTCGCCGTTCTCCACGGCTTTCAAGGCGACCATGTTGTTGCTGTAGGTCTTGCCGAATGCGCGCAAGCCGGTCAGCCATTCTTCGGCTGCATCCATGCCGTGCACTTTGATGATTGCCACGGCCTGTTCCTGGAACGCGCCGCTGGTGGGCACGAAGCCAACCTTGCCTTGCCATTTCGGGTCGGAGAATTCCATCACCGATTTGGGCAGGTCTTTTTCATCGATCAGTTTGGGATTGAACGCAACCACGCGGACTCGCGCGGTGATGCCGATCCAGGTGCCATTGCCGGCGACGTAGTCTTTTGGCAGAACGGCGAGGGTGGCGGCATCGGTTTGCGCCAGTAGGCCTTGCTCGCCGAGTTTGTTCAGCGGTGGCGATTCTTCGGTGTAGATCACGTCGGCCGGGGAGCGATCGCCTTCTTCGACGATCTGGCTGGCAAGCTGGTTGCTGCTGCCTTTGCGCACATTGACGTGGATGCCGGTCTTGGCTTCGAAAGCTTTGGCGACGGCGTCGCCGACTTCCTTGTGTTGACCGTTGTAGAGTGTCAGGGAAACTGGATCAGCAGCCTGGGTGAGGGGGGTAGCGAGTGCCAGGCCGAGCAGGGTGATGGTCAGGCCGCGGCGCAGGGTATTTCGAAACGTCATTCGCAGGGTTCCTCACTGTCGCATTGCAAAAACTTGAAACAATGATAAACGATATTGTTTCTCAAGTGCGCCTTGCGGAGGGTGCCTGACTCCTGTAGGAGCGAGCCTGCTCGCGATGGACGTGAACGATGACGGCGGCGCCTGTGAGTTCATCACGAGCAGGGGGGGGGTGTGATTTTTCGAATGCCGGAAACGCAAAAACCCGCTTTCGCGGGTTTTTGTGAAATTCCAGAGCAAGCTCTGAAATTTGAATTGGTGCCCAGAAGAAGACTCGAACTTCCACGACCGTAAGGTCACCAGCACCTGAAGCTGGCGTGTCTACCAATTTCACCATCTGGGCATAATCTTCAGCGTTGCCGCTGTTGATGTGGCGCACTATACGGAGAGCAGTTTGATCTGTAAACCCCTGATTTGGTTTTAATAAATCAGAACCGTAGAATGCAAAAAACCCGCTTTCGCGGGTTTTTGTGCGAGCCTTGAAATTGATCTAATCTCAAGCTCTGAATTGGTGCCCAGAAGAAGACTCGAACTTCCACGACCTTGCGGTCACCAGCACCTGAAGCTGGCGTGTCTACCAATTTCACCATCTGGGCAGTATCGGCAACGTCTCCGTCGTCGATGGCGCGCACTATACGGAGCGTCTTTTTAACTGTAAACCCCCAGCGTCAAAAAAACCTGGAAAATTTTACCAGCGGCATTTAAATCAGCTTTGCGCTGTCGATAAAGGGCTTTAGATGGGCTCTCGTAGCCTGAAATTTCCCGTTTCATTACGCCTATGCCAAACTAACCCGCATATAGACAAGGTGAAAACTCTCTAATGGCCGATTGGCAGTCCCTCGATCCCGAGGCCGCTCGTGAAGCGGAAAAATATGAAAACCCTATTCCTAGCCGCGAACTGATCCTTCAGCACCTTGCTGATCGGGGTTCGCCTGCTAACCGCGAGCAACTGGTCGAAGAGTTTGGTCTGATCACAGAAGACCAGATCGAAGCCCTGCGCCGCCGCCTGCGCGCCATGGAGCGCGACGCTCAACTCATCTATACCCGTCGTGGCACGTATGCGCCGGTGGACAAGCTCGACCTGATCCTGGGCCGCATCAGCGGTCACCGTGACGGCTTCGGCTTCCTGGTCCCGGACGACGGCAGTGACGACCTGTTCATGAGCCCGGCGCAAATGCGTCTGGTGTTCGATGGCGACCGTGCCCTGGCCCGTGTTTCCGGTCTGGACCGTCGCGGTCGTCGCGAAGGCATGATCGTCGAAGTGGTGTCCCGCGCTCACGAAACCATCGTCGGCCGTTACTTCGAAGAGGGCGGTATCGGCTTCGTGGTGGCGGACAATCCGAAGATCCAGCAAGAAGTGCTGGTTACGCCGGGGCGCAATGCCAACGCCAAAGTCGGTCAGTTCGTCGAAGTGAAGATCACTCACTGGCCGACGCCACGCTTCCAGCCGCAAGGCGACGTGGTCGAAGTCGTGGGCAACTACATGGCGCCGGGCATGGAAATCGATGTCGCCCTGCGCACCTACGATATTCCGCACGTCTGGCCTGAAGCGGTCTTGAAAGAAGCCGCCAAGCTCAAGCCGGAAGTCGAAGAGAAAGACAAAGAGAAGCGCATCGACCTGCGCCATCTGCCGTTCGTGACCATCGACGGTGAAGATGCGCGCGACTTCGATGACGCGGTCTACTGCGAAGCCAAACCGGGCAAGCTGCGCCTGTTCTCCGGTGGCTGGAAGTTGTACGTGGCGATTGCCGACGTTTCCAGCTACGTGAAAATCGGTTCCGCGCTGGACAACGAATCCCAGGTTCGCGGCAACTCCGTTTACTTCCCGGAGCGCGTAGTGCCGATGCTGCCTGAGCAGCTGTCCAACGGCCTGTGCTCGCTGAATCCACATGTCGATCGTCTGGCCATGGTCTGCGAGATGACTATCTCCAAATCCGGCGAGATGACCGACTACTGCTTCTACGAAGCAGTGATTCACTCCCATGCCCGTCTGACCTATAACAAGGTCAGCACCATGCTGGAGACGCCGAAAGTTACCGAAGCGCGCCAGCTTCGCGGCGAATACACCGACGTTCTGCCACACCTCAAGCAGCTGTATTCGCTGTACAAGGTGCTGCTGGCGGCCCGTCATGTGCGTGGCGCGATCGATTTCGAAACGCAGGAAACCCGGATCATCTTCGGTTCCGAGCGCAAGATTGCCGAAATCCGTCCGACCGTGCGTAACGATGCACACAAGCTGATCGAGGAATGCATGCTGGCGGCCAACGTGGCCACTGCCGAATTCCTGAAGAAGCACGAAATTCCTGCGCTGTATCGCGTCCACGATGGTCCGCCACCGGAGCGTCTGGAAAAACTGCGCGCCTTCCTTGGTGAGCTCGGCCTGTCCCTGCACAAAGGCAAGGACGGCCCGTCGCCGAAGGATTACCAGGCCTTGCTGGCAAGCATCAAGGACCGTCCGGATTTCCACCTGATCCAGACCGTCATGCTGCGTTCGCTGAGTCAGGCGGTGTACAGCGCTGATAACCAGGGCCACTTCGGCCTGAATTACGAAGCCTATACCCACTTCACATCGCCGATCCGCCGCTACCCGGACTTGCTCACGCATCGGGCGATCCGCAGCGTCATTCATTCGAAAATGGACACCCCGCACGTTCGCCGTGCCGGCGCGATGACCATTCCGAAGGCGCGCATCTATCCGTACGACGAAGCCGCGCTGGAGCAACTCGGCGAGCAGTGCTCGATGAGCGAGCGCCGTGCCGACGAAGCGACCCGCGACGTGGTGAACTGGCTCAAGTGCGAGTTCATGAAAGACCGCGTGGGCGAGTCGTTCCCGGGTGTGATCACCGCCGTGACCGGTTTTGGTCTGTTCGTCGAGCTGACCGATATCTATGTCGAAGGCCTGGTGCACGTCACCGCGCTGCCGGGCGATTACTACCACTTCGACCCTGTGCATCACCGCCTCGCCGGTGAGCGCACCGGTCGCAGCTTCCGCCTTGGCGACACCGTTGAAGTGCGCGTAATGCGCGTCGACCTCGACGAGCGCAAGATCGACTTCGAGATGGCTGAAAAAACCATCAGCGCACCGATCGGCCGCAAAAAACGCGGGACTGAAACCGCTGCACCTGCTGGCAAGACCGCAGCAGAGCCGGCACCGGCAAAAACCGGTCGTCGTCCTGCCAAGGAAAAAGCAGTCGAAGCCTATCGCCCAAGCGATGCGGCAGCGAAAAATGCTGAGCTGCGCAAAAGCCGTGAAATGAAGCAGGCGTTGCTGTCTGAAGCGAAAAGCGGTGGTAAAGCGGCGTCTGGGGGAAAGACCGGACGGTCGGCGCCTGACAAGGCTCCCGGCAGCAAGCCGAGCAAACACCGTAAAGGCCCGCCGAAAGCGGGCTCGGCCCCAGCCAAAAGCGGCGGGGCGCGTAAACCTAAGGCCAAGTCATGAGTCAGTTGGAAAAAATCTACGGCGTGCATGCAGTAGAAGCATTGCTGCGTCACCACCCGAAACGCGTCAAGCAGATCTGGCTGGCGGAAGGCCGCAGTGATCCGCGGGTTCAGACGCTGATCGCGCTCGCGGCCGAAAACCGCGTGGCCGTCGGCAATGCCGAACGTCGCGAGCTGGATGCCTGGGTTGAAGGCGTGCACCAGGGCGTGGTGGCGGACGTGAGTCCGAGCCAGGTCTGGGGCGAAGCAATGCTCGACGAGCTGCTCGATCGCACCGATGGTGCACCGCTGTTGCTGGTGCTCGACGGCGTGACCGATCCGCACAACCTTGGCGCTTGCCTGCGTTCGGCCGATGCGGCCGGTGCGCTGGCGGTGATCGTGCCGAAAGACAAGTCGGCCACGCTGACTCCAACGGTGCGAAAGGTTGCGTGTGGCGCGGCGGAAGTGATTCCGTTGGTCGCCGTAACCAACCTGGCGCGTACCCTGGAAAAACTCAAGCAGCGCGGCTTGTGGGTTGTCGGTACGGCGGGCGAAGCCGAGCAGAGCCTGTATCAGCAAGACATGACCGGGCCGACCATCCTGATCATGGGCGCGGAAGGCAGCGGCATGCGTCGCCTGACCCGCGATCTTTGCGACTACCTGGTGCACCTGCCGATGGCCGGCAGCGTCAGCAGTCTCAATGTGTCCGTGGCCACCGGTGTCTGCCTGTTCGAGGCCCAGCGCCAGCGCAGCGTAAAAGCCGCCACTGGCAAGAAGCCCTGACACTCCCTTGTAGGAGCCGGCTTGCTGGCGATCCAAGCGCCACGGTACTTCTGAAGCACCGCGTTGCCTGAATCGCCAGCAAGCCGGCTCCTACAGAGGCGGGGTTGTTGGTGGTTGTTCAAATAATCACCAATTGCCTTGCACCTCTTCTGTCCCTTCTCTACAATTGCGCCCCTTGCTGTGACGGCAGGCACGCATGTGTCTATCGCAAGCAAGTCCATAAGTGTCATTCACTCCTTGTCTGACCGCTTTTGAGCGGCAGGCTACAACCCGTAAGGAGCATTCATGCGTCATTACGAAATCATCTTTTTGGTCCACCCGGATCAAAGCGAGCAAGTCGGCGGCATGGTTGAGCGTTACACCAAGCTGATCGAAGAAGACGGCGGCAAAATCCACCGTCTGGAAGATTGGGGCCGTCGTCAACTGGCCTACGCAATCAACAATGTTCACAAGGCTCACTACGTGATGCTGAACGTTGAGTGCACTGGCAAGGCCCTGGCCGAGCTGGAAGACAACTTCCGCTACAACGATGCAGTGATCCGTAACCTGGTCATCCGTCGCGAAGAAGCCGTTACCGGCCAATCCGAGATGCTCAAGGCTGAAGAAAACCGCAGTGAGCGCCGTGAGCGTCGCGACCGTCCTGAGCACTCCGACGCCGAAGGCGTTGATGGTGATGACAGCGACAACAGCGATAACGCTGACGAGTAATCCACGGACCTTTTGAGGAGCCTATTACATGGCACGTTTCTTCCGTCGTCGTAAATTCTGCCGCTTCACCGCTGAAGACGTGAAAGAGATCGATTACAAAGATCTCAACACTCTGAAAGCCTACGTATCCGAGACCGGCAAAATCGTTCCAAGCCGCATCACCGGTACCAAAGCTCGTTATCAGCGTCAGCTGGCCACCGCTATCAAGCGCGCCCGCTTCCTGGCCCTGCTGGCCTACACCGACAGCCACGGCCGCTGAGACCGGGCAGTCGACACGTAGCAAAGGATTGAATGCATGCGTGCCATAGCTGAGTTCATCATGCGCGGCCGTATGCAGGCCACTCTCGTAGTGGCTGGATGCGCAACATTGCCGTTGTTGTATTGGTTGGGTGCTGCCGCCGGATGCCTTGTGCTCCTGCGGCGCGGATTGAAGGACGCCCTTGGCGTACTTGCTCTGGGACTGCTGCCGGCGTTGATCTGGTGGCTTTACTCCGATGACCCACGGGCACTTCTGGTGCTGCTGGGGTCTTCGAGCCTTGCGTTGGTTTTGCGCGCAAGCGAGTCCTGGAACCGCGTGCTGCTGGTCAGCATAGCGATGGGAGTGGTGTTTGCAGTGGTGCTGGGGACAGTTTTTGCTCCCCAAATCGAGATGCTGGCGCAGGCCTTGATAAAGGTCATGCCGTCGCTACTCGGTGATGTCTACCAGAAGTTGTCGGTAGACGAGCAAGCGCATTTTGCGTCCCTGATTGCACCGGTCCTGACTGGCCTGATTGCGGCCTTGTTGCAAATCGTCAGTGTGCTGAGCCTGATTGTCGGGCGCTACTGGCAGGCGTTGTTGTACAACCCGGGTGGTTTTGGTCGCGAATTTCGCGCCATCCGATTCCCGCTGGGGCTGGCGATGTTACTGCTGGCGTTCATGCTTCTGGGGCCGAACATCGGTCCGCAGATGGCCATGTTGACGCCGTTGTGCAGTGTACCGCTGGTGTTCGCCGGGCTGGCCCTGATTCACGGGCTGGTGGCGCAAAAGCGACTGGCCAGATTCTGGCTGGTGGGGTTGTACGTCACGCTGTTGCTGTTCATGCAGCTGATCTATCCGTTGCTGGTGGTCCTGGCCATCGTCGACAGCCTGATTGATTTTCGCGGTCGTTCGACGCCGAAAGACGTCGATAGCGCGAACGGTGAAGGTTAAAAGTTAAGAGGATTTTCACATGCAACTGATCCTTCTGGAAAAAGTCACCAACCTGGGCAACCTGGGTGACAAAGTAAACGTTAAGGCTGGTTACGGTCGTAACTACCTGCTGCCTTACGGCAAAGCTACCGCCGCGACCCCAGCCAACCTGGCTGCGTTCGAAGAGCGTCGCGCTGAGCTGGAAAAAGCCGCAGCAGACCGTAAAACTTCGGCTGAAAGCCGTGCCGCCCAACTGGCTGAGCTGGAAGTGACTATCACTGCCACCGCTGGTGACGAAGGCAAGCTGTTCGGTTCGATCGGTACTCACGACATCGCTGATGCACTGACCGCCTCTGGCGTTGAAGTTGCAAAAAGCGAAGTTCGTCTGCCGAACGGCACCATCCGCAACGTAGGCGAATTCGACGTAGCCGTGCACCTGCACGCCGAAGTTGAAGCCACCGTACGCGTTGTCGTGGTAGCAGCTTAAGCAGCACTTGTCGGCTGGCACCCTCGGGTGCTTGCCGGTAACATCGGGCACGATCCTGTTTACAGGTCGTGCCCTTTGTCTTTCTGCAGTTCCTGATTTTCACAACTATTCAAGTGGCCATGAACGATATCTCCGCTCCCGAGCAATACGATCTGCAAACCGCTTCCCTGAAGGTGCCGCCGCATTCCATCGAGGCCGAACAGGCCGTGCTCGGTGGTTTGATGCTGGACAACAACGCCTGGGAGCGCGTGCTCGATCAAGTCTCCGACGGCGATTTCTATCGACATGACCACCGCCTGATTTTCCGCGCGATCGCCAAACTCGCCGACCAGAACTCCCCGATCGACGTCGTGACCCTTGCCGAGCAATTGGACAAGGAAGGTCAGACCTCGCAGGTCGGTGGCCTCGGTTACCTCGGTGAACTGGCGAAAAACACGCCGTCCGTCGCCAACATCAAGGCGTATGCGCAGATCGTTCGCGCGCGAGCGACGTTGCGGCAGTTGATCGGCATCGCCACCGAGATTGCCGACAGCGCCTTCAACCCGGAAGGTCGCACGGCTGAAGAGATTCTCGACGAAGCCGAGCGGCAGATCTTCCAGATCGCCGAGGCCCGGCCTAAAACCGGCGGCCCGGTGAGCGTGAATGACCTGCTGACCAAGGCCATCGACCGCATCGACACCTTGTTCAACACCGATAACGCCATCACTGGCTTGTCCACCGGTTACACCGACCTCGACGAGAAGACCAGCGGCCTGCAGCCGGCCGACTTGATCATCGTCGCTGGCCGTCCGTCGATGGGTAAAACCACCTTTGCGATGAACCTGGTGGAAAACGCCGTGTTGCGCAGCGACAAGTGCGTACTGGTTTACTCGCTCGAGATGCCAGGCGAATCGCTGATCATGCGTATGTTGTCGTCCCTCGGCCGTATCGACCAGACCAAGGTCCGTGCCGGTCGCCTGGACGACGACGATTGGCCGCGCCTGACATCGGCGGTCAACCTGCTCAACGACCGCAAGCTGTTCATCGACGATACGGCGGGCATCAGCCCGTCGGAAATGCGCGCGCGGACCCGGCGTCTGGTGCGTGAGCACGGCGATGTCGCCCTGATCATGATCGACTACCTGCAATTGATGCAGATTCCGGGTTCCGGTGGTGACAACCGGACCAACGAGATTTCCGAGATCTCGCGTTCCTTGAAGGCCCTGGCCAAGGAATTCAATTGCCCGGTGGTGGCGCTGTCCCAGCTCAACCGCTCCCTGGAGCAACGACCGAACAAACGGCCGATCAACTCCGACCTCCGGGAATCCGGAGCGATCGAGCAGGATGCCGACGTCATCATGTTCGTGTACCGGGATGAGGTTTATCACCCGGAAACCGAACACAAAGGCATCGCCGAAATCATTATCGGCAAGCAGCGGAACGGCCCGATCGGCACGTCGCGACTGGCGTTCATCGGTAAGTACACCCGCTTCGAAAACCTGGCGCCGGGTAGCTACAACTTCGACGACGAGTAAGTTATTTGTTGTTTTTTTGGGCCTCATCGCCGGCAAGCCGGCTCCTACAATGATTGTGTAGGAGCCGGCTTGCCGGCGATGGGGCCTGATAATTTCCGACCATAACCGTCGGAATTGGTCATTTTTTGTGCTATATTCCGCGCCCGCGATTTTTCATCTCAACACCGGTCATCGTCATGCAAACAGCCAAGCCGTTATTTGACTATCCCAAGTACTGGGCCGAATGCTTCGGTCCAGCGCCATTCCTGCCAATGAGCAGGGAGGAGATGGATCAGCTCGGCTGGGATTCATGCGACATCATCATCGTCACCGGTGATGCCTACGTTGACCATCCGTCGTTCGGCATGGCGATCATCGGCCGGCTGCTGGAGTCCCAGGGCTTCCGCGTCGGGATCATTGCCCAGCCGAACTGGCAGTCCAAAGACGACTTCATGAAGCTCGGCGAGCCGAACCTGTTCTTCGGTGTCGCGGCCGGCAACATGGACTCGATGATCAACCGCTATACCGCCGACAAGAAGATCCGCTCCGACGACGCCTACACCCCCGGTGGCCTGGCGGGCAAACGTCCGGATCGCGCGAGCCTGGTTTACAGCCAGCGCTGCAAGGAAGCCTACAAGAACGTGCCGATCGTACTCGGCGGCATCGAAGCGTCCCTGCGCCGCATCGCCCACTACGACTACTGGCAGGACCGGGTGCGCAACTCGATCCTGATCGACGCCTGTGCCGACATCCTGCTCTACGGCAACGCCGAGCGTGCGATTGTCGAAGTTGCCCAGCGCCTGTCCTACGGTCACAAGATCGAAGACATTACCGATGTGCGCGGCACCGCGTTCATCCGTCGCGATACGCCGAAAGACTGGTACGAAGTCGACTCCACGCGCATCGACCGTCCGGGCAAGATCGACAAGATCATCAACCCGTACGTGAACACCCAAGACACCCAGGCCTGCGCCATCGAGCAGGAAAAGGGGCCGGTTGAAGACCCGAGCGAAGCCAAAGTCGTACAGATTCTGGCCAGCCCGAAAATGACCCGCGACAAAACGGTTATCCGTCTGCCGTCGGTCGAGAAGGTTCGTGGCGATGCGGTACTTTACGCTCACGCCAACCGCGTGCTTCACCTGGAAACCAACCCGGGTAACGCCCGCGCGCTGGTGCAGAAGCACGGCGAAGTCGACGTCTGGTTCAACCCGCCGCCGATTCCGATGACCACCGAAGAAATGGACTACGTGTTCGGCATGCCTTACGCACGTATTCCGCACCCGGCGTACGGCAAGGAAAAAATCCCTGCCTACGACATGATCCGCTTCTCGGTGAACATCATGCGTGGCTGCTTCGGCGGCTGCACCTTCTGCTCGATCACCGAGCACGAAGGCCGGATTATCCAGAACCGTTCCGAAGAGTCGATCATTCGCGAAATCGAAGAGATCCGCGACAAGGTGCCAGGTTTCACCGGCGTCATTTCCGACCTCGGCGGCCCGACCGCGAACATGTACCGCATCGCCTGCAAGAGCCCGGAAATCGAATCCGCGTGCCGCAAGCCATCGTGCGTGTTCCCAGGCATCTGCCCGAACCTGAACACCGACCACTCGTCGTTGATCCAGCTGTATCGCAGCGCCCGTGCGTTGCCGGGTGTGAAGAAGATTTTGATCGCTTCCGGTCTGCGCTATGACCTTGCGGTCGAGTCGCCGGAATACGTCAAGGAGCTGGTGACCCACCACGTCGGTGGTTACCTGAAGATCGCCCCGGAACACACCGAGGAAGGTCCGCTCAATCAGATGATGAAACCGGGCATCGGCAGCTATGACAAGTTCAAGCGCATGTTCGAGAAGTACTCCAAGGAAGCCGGGAAAGAGCAGTACCTGATTCCGTACTTCATCGCCGCTCACCCGGGCACGACCGACGAAGACATGATGAACCTGGCCCTGTGGCTCAAGGGCAACGGCTTCCGTGCCGACCAGGTGCAGGCGTTCTACCCGTCGCCGATGGCCACCGCCACCGCGATGTACCACTCGGGCAAGAACCCGCTGCGCAAGGTCACTTACAAGAGCGACGCCGTGACCATCGTCAAGAGCGAAGAGCAGCGTCGTCTGCACAAGGCGTTCTTGCGTTATCACGACCCGAAAGGCTGGCCGATGCTGCGTGAAGCGCTGACCCGCATGGGCCGCGCCGACCTGATCGGGCCGGGCAAGAACCAGTTGATCCCGCTGCATCAGCCAGCGACCGACAGCTACCAGAGCGCCCGTCGCAAGAACTCGACGCCGGCCGGCAGTCACAAAGTCGCAGGTGAGAAGACCACCAAGATCCTGACCCAGCACACCGGTCTGCCACCACGTGCCAGCGATGGCGGTAACCCGTGGGACAAGCGTGAACAGGCCAAGGCAGCGGCATTCGCCCGCAACCAGCAGGCGGCCAAGGAGCGCAAGGATGCAGCCAAAGGCAAAGGGCCGAAGCCCGCGCGCAAGCCGGTTGTGCCGCGCTAAACCGCACTTGAGCTGAACAGAACGCCAACCTTCGGGTTGGCGTTTTTGTGTGCGGCAACCAAGCGGGCGTTTTCAGAGTCAGATAATGGGGTGTAGCTACTGGCCTCATCGCGAGCAGGCTCGCTCCCACAGGTTTTTCTTTGGATGCAGAATTTGTGAACGACAGAGATCATTGTGGGAGCGAGCCTGCTCGCGATGAGGCCACTACAGCCGCAGCCAATTCCAGCTGACAGCCCACTGGTCGCCACATTTGCGTGCAACGCCCCCAAACCAATTTCCTGCATCGCCCGATTTTGGTGCTGTACTGCCTCAAGCAACCGGAGAAAGCGCCAGCGCCACTGGATGGCATAAGTCTTGCGCGCTTTCGATAACGCTTAAGGCTCGCAGGAGGCACGCCGTGTCGATTCATGTCGCATTGCACCACGTCACGCATTACCGCTACGACCGCGCTGTCGAGCTCGGTCCGCAGATTGTTCGCCTGCGCCCGGCCGCCCACAGCCGTACGCGGATACTGTCGTATGCGCTGAAAGTCTCGCCCGAGCAGCACTTCATTAACTGGCAGCAAGACCCCCAAGGTAATTACCTGGCGCGTCTGGTGTTCCCGGAGAAAACCGAGGAACTGCGGATCGAGGTCGATCTGCTGGCGGAAATGGCCGTATTCAATCCGTTCGACTTCTTCCTCGAACCCTACGCGGAAAAAATCCCGTTTGCCTACGCCGCGGACGAGCGCAAGGAACTGGCGCCGTACCTGGAAACCCTGCCGCTGACGCCGAAATTCAAGGCCTATCTGGACGGTATCGACCGCACGCCGCTGCCCAGCGTGGATTTCCTCGTCGCGCTCAATCAGCGCCTGAGCGAGGACATCGGCTACCTGATCCGCATGGAGCCGGGCGTGCAAACGCCCGAACACACACTCGAACATGCCTCCGGTTCCTGCCGCGACTCGGCGTGGCTGCTGGTGCAACTGCTGCGTAACCTGGGTCTGGCGGCGCGTTTTGTCTCCGGTTATCTGATTCAACTGACCGCCGACGTCAAAAGCCTCGACGGCCCGTCGGGTACCGAAGTGGATTTCACCGATTTGCACGCCTGGTGCGAGGTCTATTTGCCCGGTGCCGGCTGGATCGGCCTGGACGCGACCTCAGGCCTGTTTGCCGGTGAAGGACACATTCCGTTGGCGTGTAGTCCCGATCCGGGCTCTGCGGCACCGATCAGTGGCCTGGTGGAACCGTGCGAGTGCGAATTCACCCACGAAATGTCCGTTGAGCGGATTTGGGAGGCGCCGCGCGTCACCAAGCCCTACACCGAAGATCAGTGGCTGGCGATCCAGGCGCTGGGCCGACAGATCGATGCCGACCTGCTGGAAGGCGACGTACGCCTGACCATGGGCGGCGAGCCGACCTTCGTCTCCATCGACGATCCGGACGGCGCCGAGTGGAACACCGCCGCGCTGGGGCCAGACAAGCGGCGTTTGTCCGCCGAGCTGTTCCAGCGCATGCGCAAACATTACGCACCCAAAGGTCTGGTGCATTTTGGTCAAGGCAAGTGGTACCCCGGCGAGCAACTGCCGCGCTGGTCGCTGAACTGCTACTGGCGTCGCGATGGTGTGCCGATCTGGCACAACAGCGCGCTGATTGCCGATGAGCAGGAAGACTACGGTGCCGATGGCGAACTGGCTGGGCGTTTTCTGGCGAGTGTCGCCGAACGCCTGAAAATTCCGACACGCTTTGTGTTCCCAGCCTACGAAGACAATTTCTATTACCTCTGGCGCGAAGGCACTTTGCCGCTGAATGTCAGCGCCGAAGATTCGCGTCTGGAAGAACCCTTGGAGCGTGCGCGACTGCGCAAAGTCTTCAGTCAGGGACTGGATAAAGTGATCGGCCAGGTGTTGCCATTGGCGCGCACCGCCAAGGGCGATCAGTGGCAAAGCGGTCGCTGGTACCTGCGCGACGAGCACTGCCGGTTGGTGCCGGGCGATTCGCCACTGGGTTATCGCTTGCCGCTGGGCTCGCAGCCGTGGGTGAAAGCCGCCGAGTATCCCTTTATCTATCCCAACGACCCCAATCAGGAATTCCCGGCGCTCCCGAATACTCAGCAGTTGAGCAGCCCCGCCGCCGCGGCCGAAGCGGTCGAGCGTGATCTGGAAATCGACGAATCCGCCGATTGGCTGACACGCACCGCGTTCTGCGCCGAGGCGCGGGAGGGGCGGTTGTACTTGTTCATGCCGCCGCTGGAGCGGGTCGAGGATTATCTGGAGCTGGTCACTGCAATCGAGGCCACGGCTGAGGAACTGCATTGTCCGGTGCTGCTGGAAGGCTATGAGCCGCCAAGCGATCCGCGCCTGAGTAACTTCCGCATTACCCCGGACCCAGGCGTGATCGAGGTCAACGTGCAGCCGTCCGCCACCTGGGATGAACTGGTCGAACGCACCGAGTTTCTCTACGAAGAAGCGCGCCAGACGCGGCTGACCACTGAAAAATTCATGATCGACGGCCGACACACCGGCACCGGCGGCGGTAACCATTTCGTACTGGGCGGCGCGACACCGGCTGACTCACCGTTCCTGCGCCGTCCCGATTTACTGCGCAGCCTGATCAGTTACTGGCATAACCACCCGTCGTTGTCCTACCTGTTTTCCGGATTGTTCATCGGCCCGACGTCCCAGGCGCCGCGCGTCGATGAAGCGCGAAACGATGCGTTGTACGAGCTGGAAATCGCCTTCGCCCAGATGCCTGAACCCGGCGAGGAATGCGCGCCGTGGCTGGTCGACCGGCTGCTGCGCAATCTGCTGATCGACGTGACCGGTAACACGCATCGCGCCGAGTTTTGCATCGACAAGCTTTATTCGCCCGATGGCGCAACGGGGCGCCTTGGCTTGCTGGAGTTGCGCGCTTTTGAAATGCCGCCCCATGCGCGCATGAGCCTGGCTCAGCAGTTGTTGCTGCGAGCGCTGGTTGCGCGGTTCTGGCGCGAGCCTTATGCGCCGCCGAAACTGGCGCGCTGGGGCACGGAATTGCACGACCGGTTCCTGTTGCCACACTTTATCGAGCAGGATTTCGCTGATGTGATCGTCGACCTCAATGCCGCGGGTTATCCGGTGCGGGCCGAGTGGTTTGCCGCGCATCTGGAGTTTCGCTTTCCCAAGGTCGGCGATTACGCCGTCAGCGGCATCGAACTGGAAGTGCGTCAGGCGCTGGAGCCTTGGCATGTACTGGGCGAGGAGGGCGCGGTCGGCGGCACGGTGCGCTACGTGGATTCATCCCTGGAGCGCTTGCAGGTGAAGCTCACCGGCCTGGCACCGCAGCGCTATTTGCTGACCTGCAACGGCGTTCCGGTGCCTTTGCAGCCGACCGGCCGGGTTGGCGAATTCGTCGCAGGCGTGCGCTTTCGTGCCTGGCAACCGGCCAACTGTCTGCAACCGACGATCCCGGTCCATGCGCCGCTGGTGTTCGACCTGCTCGACACTTGGATGCAGCGTTCGCTGGGGGGGTGTCAGTACCACGTCGCCCATCCGGGCGGGCGCAACTATGACAGCTTGCCGGTGAACGCCAATGAAGCCGAGAGTCGGAGGATGGCGCGTTTCTTCCGCATCGGACACAGCCCGGGGAAACTTCCTATACCAATTCTGGAAATAAACGACGAGCTGCCGATGACTCTCGATTTGCGACGTTTCTAAACCGTACGCGACGCTCGGATTTTTCGTATATCCGGGCGTCATGAGCGTGCGTTAGTCTGACCGTTCCTTGCTGTCTGCCGAGCTTTCCATGCCTGACCTGCTTGACCGCTACCCGCTGACGGCGGGCACTTATCACGAACTGCTCGACGACAGTGGCGCCGTACGCCCGCACTGGCGTCGGTTGTTCGACCAGTTGCAACGCAGCACGCCCGCGCAGCTGGTGCAGCGTCAGGCACTGCTGACCCGGCAGATCCAGGAAAACGGCGTGACCTACAACGTCTATGCCGATCCCAAGGGCGCGGACCGGCCGTGGGAGCTGGACTTGCTGCCGCACGTGATCGCTGCGGATGAATGGGAGCACTTGTCGGCCGGGATCGCCCAGCGGGCTCGACTGTTGAATGCTGTGCTGGCGGACTTGTATGGCCCGCAACGGTTGATCGCTGAAGGCTTGTTGCCGGCTGAGCTGGTATTCGGCCACAACAACTTCCTCTGGCCTTGTCAGGGCATCTCGCCGCCCGACGGGGCCTTTCTGCATCTGTATGCCGTGGATCTGGCGCGCACGCCCGACGGTCGCTGGTGGGTGACGGCGGATCGAACCCAGGCACCGTCCGGCGCCGGTTACGCGCTGGAAAACCGCACGATCGTGTCCCGGGCCTTCCCCGAGTTGTACCGTGATTTGAAGGTGCAGCATCTGGCCGGGTTCTTCCGCACGCTTCAGGAAACCCTGGCCCGTCAGGCGCCAAGCGACGATGAAGTGCCGTTGGTGGTGCTGCTGACACCGGGGCGTTTCAACGAAAGCTATTTCGAGCACCTGTACCTGGCGCGGCAACTCGGTTATCCGTTGGTGGAGGGCGGCGACCTCACGGTGCGCGATGCCACGGTTTACCTGAAAACCTTGAGCGGCCTGCGCAGGGTCCACGCGATCATGCGTCGGCTCGACGACGACTTCTGTGATCCGCTGGAGCTGCGCACCGACTCGGCGCTCGGTGTGCCGGGCCTGCTCGAAGCCGTGCGACAAGGACGGGTGCTGGTGGCCAACGCACTCGGCAGCGGCGTACTGGAATCGCCGGGGTTGCTGGGCTTCCTGCCGAAGATCAATCAATTCCTGTTCGGCGAAGAGTTGATCCTGCCCTCTATCGCCACGTGGTGGTGCGGCGAAGCGCCGGTGCTGGCCCAAGCGCTGGAAAAACTGCCGGAATTGCTGATCAAACCAGCGTTCCCCTCACAGAGCTTCGCGCCGGTGTTTGGCCGCGATTTGAGTGAAAAACAGCGCCAGGCGCTTTCCGAGCGCATGCAGGCACGACCTTATGCCTATGTGGCGCAAGAACTTGCGCAATTGTCCCAGGCGCCGATCTGGCAGGCCGAGGGCGGTCAGTTGCAACCTCGGGCCATCGGCATGCGCGTGTACGCAGTGGCGAGTCGCGACGGGTATAGGGTTCTGCCTGGCGGTTTGACCCGGGTGGCCGCCGAGGCCGACGCTGAAGTGGTGTCGATGCAACGCGGCGGTGCGAGCAAGGACACCTGGGTGCTGGGGGACCGGCCACCCAGCGGCGAACAATGGAAAGCCCAGCGCAACATTGGCGTGCACGATCTGGTGCGACGCGATCCGTATTTGCCGTCGCGGGTGGTGGAAAACCTGTTCTGGTTCGGCCGTTACTGCGAGCGCTGCGATGACAGTGCGCGGTTGCTGCGGATCATGCTGGCGCGCTACGTCGATGGCGATGACCCGCAGGCGCTGGACGCTGCGGTCGATCTGGGTGAACGGCTGATGTTGCTGCCCGAAGAAGGCGAGCTGCCTGAACGTTTGTTGGCGGCGTTGCTTGGTGACGACTGGCCGTTCAGCCTGCGTTCCAACCTGCAGCGCTTGCAGTGGGCGGCGTCGCAAGTGCGCGGCAAGCTCTCGCGGGAAAACTGGCAAGCGCTGGTGGAGTTGCAGCGCGAGGCCGTCGAGCTGGAAACCGAAGAACCGGATTTCGGCGAGTTGCTGGATTTTCTCAACCGTCTGGTGATGTCGCTGGCGGCACTGTCTGGTTTTGCACTGGACGACATGACCCGGGACGAAGGCTGGCGCTTCCTGATGATCGGTCGACGGATCGAACGCCTGCAATTTCTCAGCGGCAGCCTCGCGGCGTTTCTGCGCGGTAGCGGCGCCTTTGATCAGGCCGGGCTGGAGTGGCTGCTGGAGCTGGGTAACAGCAGCATCACCTACCGCTCGCGGTATCTGGCGGTGGCGCAATTGATTCCGGTGCTGGACCTGTTGCTGCTCGACGAACAAAACCCGCATGCGGTGCTGTTCCAGTTGAAGCTGGTGACCCGCACGCTTAAACGTTTGAACGATGATTTTGGTGTGCCGCGCGAAGCTGGTCTGCCGTTTCTGGTGGAGCGTCTGGCGCGCTTTGATCTTGGGTGTCTGGAGAATTCGCTGTTCGGTGAAGCCAGCGTACGCGCCGCCATCAATGGCCTGGCCGACCTGCTGCAAGAGATCGCCGATGCGAGCGGGCAGGTGTCGGATCGTTTGGCATTGCGCCATTTCGCCCACGTCGATGATGTCAGCCAACGCACGGTGTCCGTCTGATGAGCGCTCATTACCAGATTTTCCATGACACCCATTATCACTACGACAGCCCGGTGTCCCTCGCTCAGCAGTTGGCGCATCTGTGGCCGCGCTCGTGCGCCTGGCAGCGTTGTACTGCGCAACAATTGCAGATCAGCCCCGACCCGACGGCGCGCCGCGATGAACTGGATGTATTCGGCAATCCACTGACCCGGCTGGCGTTCGAGCGGCCTCACGATGAGTTACTGGTCAACGCCAGTCTTACCGTCGAAGTGCTGGCCCGGCCAACGCTGGATTTCACTCAATCGCCGGCCTGGGAAGAAACCCGCAACGCACTGACCTACAGCAGCCAGCCGCTTTCGTCCGACGTGCTCGAAGCGTGTCGTTACCGGTTTGAATCGCCGTATGTGCATTTGAAGCGCAACTTCGTCGAATTCTCGGAAAGTTGTTTTCCGGCAGGCCGGCCGCTGTTGCTCGGCGTCCAGGCGTTGATGGAAAAAATCTTCAGCGAATTCACCTTCGACGCCGAGGCCACTCAGGTGGCAACGCCTCTGGTGGAAGTGCTGGAGCGCCGTCGCGGGGTGTGCCAGGACTTCGCTCACCTGATGCTCGCGTGCGTGCGTTCCCGTGGGTTGGCGGCGCGTTACATCAGCGGCTACCTGCTGACTCAGCCGCCACCGGGCCAGCCGCGGCTGATCGGTGCCGATGCATCACACGCCTGGGTTTCAGTGTTTTGCCCGGTGTTGGGTTGGGTGGATTTCGATCCGACCAACAATGTGCAACCGGCACTCGAACACATCACCCTGGCCTGGGGCCGGGATTTCTCCGATGTATCGCCGTTGCGCGGGGTGATTCTGGGGGGCGGAAATCACGATCCGGAAGTCCGGGTCACCGTGATGCCACTGGAGTAACAAAGATCCACCCTGTAGGAGCGAGCCTGCTCGCGATGGACGTCAACGATGACGCGTCCTGTCTGGAAAAACGCGCTGTCTTCGATATCTTCGCGAGCAAGCTCGCTCCTACACGGGACACAGATCCGGTGGGCCTGATCAGATCATCGGGCCCTGAGGGTCTCAGGCGTCGGGTGCCTGATCTTTCGGTGCTTCAACATCACTTTCTGCGGTCACTTCACCGTCTGCTTCCGGGTTCAGTGCGGCGGCGTCTTCTTCAGCTGAAGCTTTCTTGCGCTGAAGCTTTTCCTCTTTCTTCTGCTCCTTGGCCAAGTCTCTCTGACGTTTGGCGAAGGAATAATTAGGTTTAGCCATGGGCGATCCTCTGGGGTCGAAGGTGAGGTTGAGCGGCGCATATTCTGCCCTGTATCGGTGCCTAGCCGTTAGCTGGGTTTTTGCTCGGCCCATTTTGGCAGTACCGAGGGCTGCCAGGCGTCCAGTGCATCGAGCAGGGTGTGCGGCGATTCGCTCACTTGCAGCATGTCACGGTGTGCTTCGCGAACGAAGCCTTCGCCGACGATATGATCAAGAAAACCGGTCAACTTGCTGTAGAAACCGTTCACTTCCAGCAGTCCCAGCGGTTTGCCGTGGTAGCCGAGCTGGCCCCAGGTCCAGACTTCGAACAGTTCTTCCAGAGTGCCCAGGCCACCGGGCAGCGCGATAAAGGCGTCGCTGAGCTCGGCCATCCGCGCCTTGCGCGCATGCATGCCGTCGACCACTTCCAGGCGCGTGAGGCCGCTGTGACCGATTTCCTTGTCTTTGAGGCTTTGCGGGATGATCCCGATCACTTCACCGCCGGCCGCCAGTGCGGCGTCGGCGACGATCCCCATCAGCCCGACGGCACCGCCGCCATAGACCAGGGTCAGCTTGCGCTCGGCCAATGCTCGCCCGAGGGCGACAGCGGCTTCACGATAAGCCGGGTTGGTGCCGGTGCTGGCACCGCAAAATACACAAACGGACGCTAAAGACATGCCTTACTCCATGGTCAGGATGGCCACAGAGTAAAGGCAGAGGCGCTATGCTCCAAGGTCTAAACTTCACGCCGGGACGTTTCACAGGTGCCACTGGCGCCACAGGCGTAAGCGGCGAGCAAACTGCACAACAGGCTATTGATGGACATGACAGACGCTCCGTATAAGTGATGACGACCTGATGATAGGGCCGCCCTAGACGTCTGGCTGGTAGATTGTTTCGATAGGTGTCATAGCCCGAAAGTTGTATACAATTTTTGATTCAGGTCATAGGAACTTGCGAAGTTTTCAGGCAGTCTTCTGTCCATTCGCACTTTTGTTAACCCTGCCTTGGAGATTCACCATGTTTGCCAAACTTGTTGCGGTATCCCTGCTGACACTGGCCAGCAGTCAATTGATGGCTGCCGAGTGCAAGACGACCATCGATTCCACCGACCAAATGGCCTTCAACACCAAGGCCATCGAAATCGACAAAAGCTGCAAGACCTTCACCGTTGAACTGACCCACTCCGGCAACCTGCCGAAAAACGTCATGGGCCACAACTGGGTGCTGAGCAAAGAAGCGGACATGCAGCCGATCGCTACCGATGGCCTGTCTGCCGGCATCGACAAGAACTACCTGAAAGAAGGTGATGCGCGCATTATCGCTCACACCAAAATCATCGGCTCCAAGGAAACCGACTCGGTGACCTTCGATGTGTCCAAGCTTGATGCTGCCGAGAAATACGGCTTCTTCTGCTCGTTCCCGGGCCACATTTCGATGATGAAAGGCACGGTTACGCTGAAGTAAGCGAATCGCTCGCATAAAAAAAGCGTCCACTTGGGACGCTTTTTTTGTGCCCGGCGTTTGACCGCGTCATCGTTCATCGCCAGCAAGCTGGCTCCTACAGTGACCGCGCGGTACTTGTAGGAGCCAGCTTGCTGGCGATAGCGTCGGGACTGACAACCCAAATCTTATGGGGCGAAAGGCATCACCCGCTTGTGATGGGTCTTCCTGTACGTATCGCAAATGATCTTGAACGCTTCCTCACGCACCGGCTGCCCATGCAGGAACGCGTCGATCTCGGCATACGTCACGCCATGGGACGCTTCGTCCGGTTTACCCGGCGACAGGTCTTCAAGGTCCGCCGTCGGGACTTTTTCCACCAGCGATTCCGGCGCGCCGAAACTGCGGGCAATTGCCCGGACCTGATTTTTTACCAGGCCGCTCAACGGGGCCAGGTCGCAGGCGCCGTCGCCGAATTTGGTGAAGAAACCCATCACCGCTTCCGCTGCATGATCGGTGCCGATCACCAGGCCATGGGCCGCGCCGGCGATGGTGTACTGGGCGACCATGCGCATCCGCGCCTTGGTGTTGCCGAGGACGAAATCCACCGAGACCGCGTGCTTGCCTTCGAACGCTGCCACTTCATTGGCCAGGGATTTGACCGCCGGGCCGATGTTCACGGTGTGGCGCTCGTCTGGCTTGATGAAATCCACCGAGGCCTGGGCGTCGTGTTCATCGAACTGGGTTTCGTACGGCAGGCGCACGGCGATGAACTTGTAGTTGTCATCACCGGTGCGGGTGCGCAGTTCACACATGGCGCGCTGCGCCAGCAGGCCGGCGGTCAGGGAATCGACGCCGCCGCTGATCCCGAGCACCAGTGTCTTGAGCCCGGAATTGACCAGGCAATCCTGGATGAAACTGATGCGCCGCGCGATTTCAGCCTCGAGGGCGGCCTCGTCGGCGAATGGCGGTTGAACCTTGAGCTGCTCAGCAATCTCACGCTGTACGGCTTGCATGAATTCACTCCTTGCTTGGTGTGCTGGAAAGGGCGGCAGGAACTTTGAAAACGTGTCGCAAATAGGCAACGAAATTCGGGTCTTTACAGTGAGTCTTGCCAGGCTCGTCGGAGATCTTTGCCACCGGCTGGCCGTTGCAGGCCGCCATTTTAAGCACGATGCTCATCGGTTCGACACCCGGAATATCGCACGTCAGGTTGGTACCGATGCCGAAGCTGACATTGATCCGACCGCGCAATGCGCGAAATATTTCCAGCGCCTTGGGCAGCGTCAGGCTGTCGGAGAACGTCAGCGTCTTGCTCATCGGGTCGATACCCAGCTTTTGATAGTGGGCGATCGCCTTTTCCGCCCAGATCACCGGATCTCCGGAGTCATGTCGCAGACCGTCAAAGAGCTTGGCGAAGAACAGGTCGAAGTCGTTGAGGAAGGCATCCATGGTGATGCAGTCCGTCAAGGCGATCCCCAGCAGGCCGCGGTACTCGCGGACCCAGCAATCGAGGGCGGCGATCTGGCTGTCGATCAGCCGCGGGCCCAGTTGCTGGTGGGCCATGATCCACTCGTGGGCCATGGTGCCCAGCGGTTTCATGTCCAGCTCTCGCGAAAGGTGCACGTTGCTGGTGCCGACGAAGCGCCCGGGGAAATCGTGCTTGAGCACGTTCACCACTTCTTCCTGCACACGGTAAGAGAAGCGACGGCGAGTACCGAAATCGGCTACTTGCAATTCGGACAATTCGTCGCTGCCGGCATTCGCGGTCAGCCAGTCGAACTTGCGATAGAGCTGTTCACGCGCCTGTACCAGCACGATCTCCCGGTAGCGATAGCGGTTGCGCACTTCGCTGACGATGGACAGCAGCGGCACTTCGAACAGGATCACATGCAGCCACGGTCCGCGCAGGCGGATGAACAGTTCGCCGTTTTCGATGCCGGTGTGGACGTAGCGCAGATTGAAGCGGAACAACCCGAGAAAACGCAGGAAATCCGGTTTCATGAAGCTGATGCGCTCCATGAAACTCAACTGGTCGGCGCTCAGGCTCAGCTCGGCCAAGCGCTCGATCTGAAAGCGGATTTCCGCCAGGTACGGGCGCAAATCCTCACTATTACGGCAACGAAACTCCCATTCGACTTCTACGTTCGGGTAGTTGTGCAGCACCGCCTGCATCATCGTCAGTTTGTAGAAGTCGGTGTCGAGCAGGTTCTGCACGATGCGATCGGCAAACACACTCTCGCTCATAACGGGATTCTCCAGGCTGGCCGCGGCCCGTGGCGGCGACGTTGCAGCTGTTTCAATGATGGGGGCTAGTGGCGCATATCAGCGCGGGGTATTGCCAGTGTTTTTTTGTGAGGGTTGTGCCGCTGCCGATGGCCTCTTCGCCGGCAAGCCCGGCTCCTACAGGACCTTTGTCTGGCCCGAAACCTGTAGGAGCACGGCTTGCCGGCGAAGGCGTCCTCAAGGCATTACAGGGCTGTCGATCTGCTCCAGCATCCACTTCACAAAATCCCGCACCTTCGGCACTTCCGCCGAATGCTCCGGGTACGCCAGGTAATAGGCGTCGGAACTGGGCATCGCATGCTGCCAGGGAATGACCAGTTTGCCGTCGGCCAATTCCTCTTCCACCAGAAACCGCGGCAGCAGCGCCACGCCGCAGCCGACCTGTGCGGCACGGATGCACATATAAAAGGTTTCGAAGCGCGGGCCGTGGTAGCTGTGTTCGGTGTGGTAACCCTGGCTGTCGAACCAGTCGTGCCAGGCCTGCGGCCGGGAGGCGTTTTGCAGCAGGACCAGGTCGGTGAGTTGCGTCGGATCGGTGAACGGCGTGGCCGGCAGGCTGCTCGGTGCACACACCGGAACAAGCTCTTCGCCGAACAGCTTCAGGCATTCGGTGCGGGGCCGTGAGCCCTGGCCGAAATAGAACGCCAGATCGCTGCGACCTTGCAGCAGGTCATCGGCTTCCTGCTCGCTGCACAGGTCTAGATGAATCGACGGATGGCGCAGTCGCCAGCCCTTCAAACGGGGGACCAGCCAGCGGGCGCCGAACGTCGGAGGCGTCGAGACGCGCAGGACTTCGGTCTCACCGCCGTAGGAACGCAGGTAATGGGTCGACATCTCGACTTGCGTGAGGATTTTTCGTACCTCAACCAGATACAAATCACCGGCCGGGGTCATTTGCAGGCGTCGGCGTACTCGACGAAACAACAGGTGCTGCAACAATTCTTCGAGTTGCGCGACCTGTTTGCTGACGGCACTCTGGGTCAGGTTCAGCTCTTCGGCGGCCCGCGTGAAGCTCAAATGCCGGGTCACGGCCTCGAAACACTGCAGTGCAGTGATCGACGGCAGGTAGCGTTTATTCAGCATGGGTTGTCCTTTTTTCTTGTTTCTTGCTGACCAGCAATTCGCAGCATGAATAAACGGAATGATATCTCTCTTAAAGGTCGTTTGTTGGGTAACCTCCGGCGAGCTAAAACTACAGGTCTGATCAGCCGTGATATTCCGGCTGCACGTTTTCTGTTTTAGCTCGAGGAGTGACCCATGGTTGCCGCATTGCTTGATCGTCTTGGTGTGAACCCGGCCCTGTACCAGAACGGCAAAGTGCCGGTGCATTCGCCGATCGATGGCAGCAAGATCGCCTCTGTGAACTGGGAAGGCGCCGCTGAAGTCGAGCAGCACATCAGTCGCGCAGATCATGCGTTCGAATTGTGGCGCAAGGTCCCGGCCCCGCGCCGTGGCGAATTGGTGCGTCAACTGGGCGACATCCTGCGCGAATACAAGGCCGACCTCGGCGAGCTGGTGTCCTGGGAAGCGGGCAAGATCACTCAGGAAGGCCTGGGTGAAGTTCAGGAGATGATCGACATCTGCGACTTCGCCGTCGGTCTGTCCCGTCAACTGTACGGCTTGACCATCGCCTCCGAGCGTCCAGGCCACCACATGCGCGAAACCTGGCACCCGCTGGGCGTCGTGGGTGTGATCAGTGCGTTCAACTTCCCGGTCGCGGTCTGGGCCTGGAACACCACGCTGGCGCTGGTCTGCGGCAACCCGGTGATCTGGAAACCGTCGGAGAAAACCCCGTTGACCGCACTGGCCTGCCAGGCGCTGTTCGACCGCGTACTGAAAAACTTCAGCGATGCACCTGCGCACCTGAGCCAGGTGATCATTGGCGGTCGCGATGCTGGCGAAGCACTGGTCGATGACCCGCGTGTCGCGCTGATCAGCGCCACCGGCAGCACCCGCATGGGCCGCGAAGTGGCACCGAAAATCGCCGCACGTTTCGCCCGCAGCATTCTCGAACTGGGTGGCAACAACGCCATGATCCTCGGCCCAAGCGCAGACCTGGACATGGCCGTTCGCGCCATCCTGTTCAGCGCCGTCGGCACTGCCGGTCAGCGCTGCACCACGTTGCGTCGCCTGATCGCTCACGAATCGGTGAAAGAAGAAATCGTCACCCGCCTGAAAGCCGCGTACTCGAAAGTTCGTATCGGCAACCCGCTGGAAGGCAACCTGATCGGTCCGCTGATCGACAAACACAGCTTCGACAACATGCAGGATGCGCTGGAGCAGGCCTTGAGCGAGGGCGGCCGGGTCTTCGGCGGCAAGCGTCAGCTGGAAGACAAATACCCGAACGCTTACTACGTCTCGCCGGCCATTGTTGAAATGCCGGAGCAGAGCGACGTGGTCTGCCACGAAACCTTCGCGCCGATTCTTTATGTGATCGGCTACAAAGACTTCGACGAAGCCCTGCGTTTGAACAATGCCGTGCCACAAGGCCTGTCTTCGTGCATCTTCACCACTGACGTGCGTGAAGCCGAGCAATTCATGTCCGCAGTGGGCAGCGACTGCGGCATCGCCAACGTCAACATCGGCCCGAGCGGCGCGGAAATCGGCGGCGCGTTTGGTGGCGAGAAAGAAACCGGCGGTGGCCGTGAGTCGGGCTCCGATGCCTGGCGCGGGTACATGCGCCGCCAGACCAACACCGTGAACTACTCGCTGGAGTTGCCGTTGGCGCAGGGCATTACGTTCGACTGATGGGCCCCTTCGCGGGCAAGCCTCGCTCCTACACAGGATCACTCAACACCTGTAGGAGCGAGCGGGCGGCGATCCGACTTGCCCGCGAAGCTTTTGCTTTGTTGTTTGTTAGGTTTCTGTTGGAGTCTGGCAATGCCGTTACGCGAAGAGTGTCTGTGGGAAAAACTGACGCCGCAAAGGCCCGACAATGCTGCGCTCAAGGGCGAAGTAACGGTCGATGTCTGCGTCATCGGTGCCGGGTTCACCGGTCTGTCGGCGGCGGTGCATCTGCTGGAACAAGGCAAGACGGTGTGTGTGCTGGAAGCTCATCGTGCCGGTCATGGCGGTTCTGGACGCAACGTCGGGCTGGTCAACGCCGGCATGTGGATTCCACCGGACGAGATCGAAGCCGGGTTCGGCGAAGCGGTGGGCAGTCAGCTCAATCGCATGCTGGGTGCCGCGCCGTCCCTGGTGTTCAGCCTGGTCGACAAATACAACATTGATTGCCAGTTACGCCGCGAAGGCACGTTGCACATGGCGCACAACGCCCGTGGCGAAGCGGATTTGCGCAGTCGTGAAGAACAATGGAAACGTCGCGGCGCCCCGGTGGAACTGCTGACTGGTCAAGCCTGCGAACAAGCAACCGGCACCAAAAAGATCGCCGCTGCGTTGCTCGACAAGCGTGCCGGCACGATCAACCCGATGGCTTACACCACGGGGCTGGCCAAGGCGGCTATCGGCCTTGGTGGTCGGCTGTTCGATCATTCTCCCGTGACCAGGCTCGAACGTCAGGGCCAGCGCTGGTCGGTGCAAACGGCGCAGGGTTCGGTGCTTGCCGAGCAAGTCGTGATTGCGTCCAACGCTTACACCGAAGGTGACTGGACGGAACTGCGGCGCAATTTCTTCCCCGGTTATTACTATCAAGTGGCCTCGGTGCCGCTGACTGACGACGCCGCGCAGCAAATCCTCCCGGGTGGCCAGGGCTCGTGGGACACCCGGCAGGTGCTCAGCAGTATTCGTCGCGACAAAGACGGTCGCCTGTTGCTCGGCAGTCTGGGTAATGGCAATCAGAAGCCGACCTGGTTCCTCAAGGCTTGGGCCGACCGGGTTCAGCAGCACTATTTTCCGTACCTCAAACAGGTGGAATGGGAGTGCACCTGGACCGGTTGCATCGCGTTTACGCCCGATCATTTGATGCGCCTGTTCGAACCGGCGCCCGGTTTAGTGGCAGTCACCGGTTACAACGGTCGGGGCGTGACTACGGGGACGGTGGTCGGCAAAGCCTTTGCCGATTATTTGTGTAACGGAAATCCTCAGGCGCTGCCGATTCCCTTCGCACCCATGCAGCCACTGGCGGGGGTGGGGCTGCGTAGCTGTCTATATGAGGCGGGGTTTTCGCTGTATCACGCGGGCCAGTGCCTGCGGATCGTGATTTGATTGTTGAAATTTGTTGCTGGAAGCGGCGCTTTTCGGCGCAGCGGCTAGCCTGTAAAAGGTGCGGGTTGTAGCAGTACCGCACCAGCAGTGTGCACTTCGGTGACGCACGTTGTTACAGGCTGGTTGCACGTCGTTTGGCGCCGCGGTTGCAATGATGGCGCGTGCGGGTTGCGCCTTAAAAAATAAATGGTTTCACCTTCCGCGGTTTAGACGGTTGCACGCCCAATGAAAATGGGCTCGAAACAGTCGAAATAACAATAAAGCAGCGACTTTTTTCAGAATAAAAAACCGATGGCACGGCCCTTGCTCTGAGCATTCAGTGAAGTCGCAGTGCCAACTAAAAAAAAACCTTGGAGCACCACCTCATGTCCCAGACGTTTTACAAGAAAGGCTTTCTGGCCCTCGCAGTGGCAGCTGCGCTGGGTGTTTCTGCGTTTGCACAGGCTGACGTAAAAATCGGTGTTGCGGGTCCTATGACAGGCGCCAACGCAGCATTTGGCGAGCAGTACATGAAGGGTGCACAGGCAGCAGCCGACGCAATCAACGCGTCGGGCGGCGTCAACGGGGAAAAAATCGTACTGGTCAAGGGCGATGACGCCTGCGAACCGAAACAGGCTGTGACGGTCGCCAAGGACCTGACCAACCAGAAAGTGGCAGGCGTGGTTGGTCACTTCTGCTCCTCGTCGACCATCCCGGCCTCCGAGATCTACGACGAAGCAGGCATCATCGCAATCACTCCGGGTTCCACCAACCCACAGGTGACCGAGCGTGGTCTGAGCGCCATGTTCCGTATGTGCGGTCGTGACGACCAGCAGGGCATCGTTGCCGGCGACTACATCGTCGACGTGCTCAAGGGCAAGAAAGTCGTGGTTCTGCACGACAAAGACACCTACGGCCAAGGTCTGGCCGACGCCACCAAGGCTCAACTGGCCAAGCGCGGCGTAACGCCGGTTCTGTACGAAGGCCTGACCCGCGGCGAGAAAGACTTCAGCGCCGTGGTAACCAAGATCCGTGCAGCCGGTGCCGATGTCGTCTATTTCGGCGGCCTGCACCCGGAAGCCGGTCCACTGGTTCGCCAACTGCGTGAACAAGGCCTCAAGGACGTCAAATTCATGTCCGATGACGGCATCGTTACTGACGAACTCGTGACCACCGCCGGTGGCCCGCAGAACGTTGATGGCGTGTACATGACCTTCGGTGCCGACCCACGCTTGCTGCCAGACAGCAAAACCGTGGTAGACACCTTCCGCAAGGCCGGCACCGAGCCAGAAGGCTACACCCTGTACGCCTACGCTTCGGTTCAGACCCTGGCGGCTGCTTTCAACGGCGCCAAGTCCAACAGCGGCGAAAAAGCGGCTGAGTGGCTGAAGAAAAACCCGGTTAAAACCGTGATGGGCGAGAAGACCTGGGACGCCAAGGGCGACCTGAAAGTCTCCGACTACGTGGTTTATCAGTGGGACAAGGATGGCAAATACCACCAACTGGAAAAACAGAAGTGATATGAGCTGTTGATCTGCCCGGCGCCTTGAGCGCCGGGCAATCGAAGAACATGTCCGTGCAGTACCTGTCTTTTCTCGTAGAGCTGCACACAACCGTGTTGCGCGGGTGGCTGAACCCCGGTCCGTCGCACCTCGCTTCTGTGCAGTCTCTCAAATGCGTGAGATTGCGTTATGGATGGTATTTTCCTGCAGCAACTGGTCAACGGCCTGACCCTCGGGTCGGTCTATGGCCTGATCGCCATCGGCTACACAATGGTCTATGGCATCATCGGCATGATCAACTTCGCCCACGGCGAGGTTTACATGATTTCCGCTTACCTCGCGGCAATCAGTCTGGCTCTGCTGGCATACTTCGGTATTGAATCCTTCCCTCTGCTGATGCTTGGCACACTGGTCTTCACCATCATCGTCACAGCGGTATATGGCTGGGTCATCGAGCGTGTCGCCTACAAACCCCTGCGTAACTCCACCCGACTGGCACCGCTGATCAGCGCCATCGGTATTTCGCTGATCCTGCAAAACTATGCACAGATCGCACAGGGCGCCCGTCAACAAGGCGTACCGACCCTGTTGACCGGTGCATGGCGAGTGGAAGTCGGAAGCGGCTTCGTTCAGCTCACCTACACCAAGATCTTCATCCTGGTTGCCGCATTCGCCGGCATGGCCCTGCTGACCTACGTCATCAAGTACACCAAGCTCGGCCGCATGTGCCGCGCCACCCAGCAAGACCGCAAGATGGCCTCCATCCTTGGGATCAACACCGACCGCGTCATTTCCTACGTGTTCATCATCGGTGCGGCAATGGCGGCCCTGGCCGGCGTGCTGATCACCATGAACTACGGCACGTTCGACTTCTACGCAGGCTTCGTCATCGGCATCAAGGCGTTCACCGCAGCGGTACTCGGCGGGATCGGCTCGCTGCCTGGCGCGATGCTCGGCGGGATCATCCTCGGGATTTCCGAGTCGCTGTTCTCGGGTCTGGTCAACTCGGACTACAAAGACGTTTTCAGCTTCTCGCTGCTCGTTCTCGTTCTGGTCTTTCGGCCCCAAGGCCTGCTCGGCCGTCCTCTTGTGTCGAAGGTGTAAGCGATGTCTTCAACCACTAAAAAAACCATTGATCTCAAAAGAAGCCTGGTTGACGCGATTCTTGCCGGTCTTGTTGCCCTCATCGTGTTCGGCCCGATTGTCGGCATAGTCCTCGACGGCTATGGCTTCAATCTGGAAACGACCCGAGTGGCGTGGATTGTCGCCATTGTCATGGCCGGCCGCTTTGCCTTGAGCCTGTTCCTGCAAACGCCGAAAGGCCTGAGAATTCTCGAAGGCTTTGAAACCACCGGTTCGGGGGTTCATGTACTGGCACCCGATTACAAATCCCGGCTGCGCTGGATCATCCCGCTGATGATCGTCATCGCCGTGGTGTTCCCGTTTTTCTCCAACTCCTACCTGCTGGGCGTGGTCATCCTCGGGTTGATCTACGTGCTGCTCGGGCTTGGTCTGAACATCGTGGTTGGCCTGGCCGGTCTGCTCGACCTCGGTTATGTGGCGTTCTACGCCATCGGCGCCTATGGGTTGGCACTCGGTTATCAATACCTGGGGCTGGGTTTCTGGACGGTGCTGCCACTGGCGGCGATCACGGCGGGGCTGGCCGGTTGCATCCTCGGTTTCCCGGTGTTGCGCCTTCACGGTGACTACCTGGCGATCGTGACCCTGGGCTTCGGTGAAATCATTCGCTTGATCCTCAATAACTGGCTGACCCTGACTGGTGGCCCCAACGGTATGCCGGCGCCTCTGCCAACCTTCTTCGGCCTCGAGTTCGGCAAAAGGGCGAAGGACGGTGGCGTTCCGTTCCACGAGTTTTTCGGCATCGCCTATAACCCTGACGTGAAGTACTACTTCATCTACGCGGTATTGTTCCTGGTCGTGCTGGCTGTGCTGTACATCAAGCACCGTTTGACTCGCATGCCGGTCGGTCGCGCCTGGGAAGCCTTGCGTGAAGATGAAATCGCCTGCCGTTCCATGGGTTTGAACCACGTGCTGGTCAAGCTTTCGGCGTTCACCATCGGTGCGTCGACAGCCGGCCTCGCTGGCGTGTTCTTCGCCACTTACCAGGGCTTCGTCAACCCGACCTCGTTCACCTTCTTTGAATCGGCCCTGATCCTCGCCATCGTGGTACTCGGCGGCATGGGTTCGACCATCGGCGTGGTTATCGCAGCCTTCGTGCTGACGGTGGCCCCGGAACTGCTGCGTGGCTTCGCGGAATACCGCGTGCTGCTGTTCGGCATCCTGATGGTGTTGATGATGATCTGGCGACCGCGCGGCCTGATTCGGATCAGCCGTACCGGTGTGACCCCGCGTAAAGGAGTAGCGCCATGAGCGAAGTCGTACTCTCGGTCGAGAAGCTGATGATGCACTTCGGCGGCATCAAGGCGTTGAACGATGTCAGCCTGAAGGTTAAGCGCAACTCGATCTTCGCCCTGATCGGCCCCAACGGCGCCGGCAAGACCACCGTGTTCAACTGCCTGACCGGGTTCTACAAGGCCTCGGGCGGCAAGATCGAACTCAACGTGCGCGGCGAGCGCACCGATGTCATCAAAATGCTCGGTGAACCGTTCAAGGCGACTGATTTTGTATCGCCGAAAAGCTTCATCAGCCGGCTCCATTACAAGATGTTCGGCGGCACTCACCTGGTGAACCGTGCCGGCCTGGCGCGGACCTTCCAGAACATTCGCCTGTTCAAGGAAATGTCGGTGCTGGAAAACCTGCTGGTGGCCCAACACATGTGGGTCAACCGCAGCATGCTCGCGGGCATCCTCAATACCAAGGGCTATCGCAAGGCTGAAAGCGATGCGCTGGACCACGCCTTCTACTGGCTGGAAGTGGTGGACCTGGTGGATTGCGCCAACCGTCTGGCCGGTGAGTTGTCCTACGGCCAGCAGCGTCGTCTGGAGATTGCGCGGGCCATGTGCACCCGGCCGCAGATCATCTGCCTCGACGAACCGGCCGCCGGCCTCAACCCTCAGGAAACCGAAGCGCTGAGCGCGATGATCCGGCTGCTGCGCGACGAGCACGATCTGACCGTGGTGCTGATCGAACACGACATGGGCATGGTTATGAGCATTTCCGACCACATCGTGGTGCTGGACCACGGCGTCGTCATCGCCGAGGGCGGCCCCGAGGCGATTCGCAACGATCCGAAAGTGATTGCAGCCTATCTGGGCGCCGATGAAGAGGAGGTGGTGCTATGAGCAACCCGATCCTCGAACTCAAAGACCTGGACGTGTTTTACGGCCCGATCCAGGCCCTGAAAAAAGTATCGATGCACATCAACGAAGGGGAGACCGTCAGCCTCATCGGTTCCAACGGTGCGGGCAAGTCGACCCTGCTGATGTCGATCTTCGGCCAGCCGCGCGCGGCAGACGGGCAGATCATCTATCAGGGCGTGGACATCACCCATAAGTCGTCGCACTACATTGCGTCCAACGGCATTGCACAATCACCGGAAGGCCGGCGCGTGTTCCCCGACATGACCGTCGAGGAAAACCTGCAGATGGGCACCATCCCGATTGGTGACAAGTACGCCAAGGAAGACATGCAACGCATGTTCGAGCTGTTTCCGCGTCTCGAAGAGCGGCGGACCCAGCGGGCCATGACCATGTCCGGCGGCGAGCAGCAAATGCTCGCCATCGCCCGTGCGTTGATGAGCCGGCCGAAACTGCTGTTGCTCGATGAGCCGAGCCTTGGGCTCGCGCCGATTGTGGTGAAACAGATCTTTGCCACCCTGCGGGAACTGGCCAAGACCGGCATGACCATCTTTCTGGTCGAGCAGAACGCCAACCACGCCCTGCGGTTGTCGGATCGGGCATACGTGATGGTCAACGGCGAGATCCGCCTCAGTGGCACCGGCAAGGAGTTGCTGGTGAACGAAGAGGTGCGTAACGCTTATCTCGGCGGGCATTGAGTCCTGTTGAAACATCTAAAGCCCCGACGAGCAATCGTCGGGGCTTTTTTACGCCTCCAATACACCGCAAATCCCTTGTGGGAGCGAGCCTGCTCGCGATTGCGGTGGGTCTGTGAAAAGCATGGCGACTGACACTGCGCTATCGCGAGCAGGCTCGCTCCCACAGGGACCGCGGTGAATTGTGGAAAACAAATTTGCCAAGCTCTCAAAGCGCGACATAAAGCCGCTGCAAATAGTTGTTTTGTCACGGTTTTGACTTGTCCCCGTTTGCTGTGGAACTGGCTGTGAATAACGTGGGAGTAGCTGGCTGAGAGCCTTTTAAATCGTGGCTTGTAGCGATGTGGTTGTTTTTTGATCAGGCGTTTTTGCCGGGCTTGAGGTCAGCGTTGTCAACCTTTTTATTGATTGCGAAAGAGGCCTGAAACACACGATGGCAGCCTGTGGATAAGTCTGTGGTTAAACTCTGGAAAGACTCGGCTAAGGGCCGTAGTTACTGGCTTGGCGCCATCGTTGGCAAACCCGGTCAATCGTGCAAAACGCCTTGGGCTACACAGCCAGCACTTCAGGGTCAAGCGAAAAACTTTATGATCTGCCCGCAAAGCCTTGTGCACAGCGGCTTCCAGCTTTTTCACTTGCCCCCGGAAACTGTGGACCGGCCTGTGGATAACGTGCGCGTACATAGCTACAGGCCACGGTGTATATGGCGTTGCTCGCGTTGGTTGTTTTTCGTACAGATTTTCTGATAGTTGCCGCTGTCGGCAAGGCCGGGCATGCTGCCAGCTGATTTTCTAATCCAATGGCGGCCCGTCGGCCGAAGCAAGGAGAACACGATGTCCAACACCCTGTTTATTACCGGCGCGACTTCCGGTTTTGGCGAAGCCTGTGCCCGTCGTTTTGCCGAGGCTGGCTGGAAACTGGTGCTGACAGGTCGTCGTGAAGAGCGCCTCAATGCCTTGTGCGCCGAGTTGTCGAAGCAGACCGAGGTCCATGCCCTGGTGCTCGACGTGCGTGATCGCAAGGCCATGGAGGAGGCGATCGCCAACCTGCCACCATCCTTCGCCAAGCTGCGCGGGTTGATCAACAACGCTGGCCTGGCGCTCGGCGTGGATCCGGCGCCGAAGTGCGATCTTGATGATTGGGACACCATGGTCGACACCAACATCAAGGGCCTGATGTACAGCACTCGCCTGCTGTTGCCGCGTCTGATCGCCCATGGCCGTGGCGCCGGCATCATCAACCTCGGCTCCATTGCCGGCAACTACCCGTATCCGGGCAGCCACGTGTATGGCGCGAGCAAGGCGTTCGTCAAACAGTTCTCCCTGAACCTGCGCTGCGACCTGCAAGGCACGGGCGTTCGCGTCAGCAACATCGAGCCGGGCCTGTGTGAGAGTGAGTTCTCGCTGGTGCGCTTTGCCGGTGACCAGGAGCGTTACAACGCGACCTACGCCGGTGCCGAGGCGATCCAGCCGCAAGACATCGCCGAGACCATTTTCTGGGTGCTCAATGCGCCAGCGCACATCAACATCAACAGCCTCGAGTTGATGCCGGTGAGCCAGACGTGGGCCGGGTTTGCGATTGAGCGTAACAAGGGGTAAGACTGCGTAACGTCCATTCGCGGGCAAGCCTCGCTCCTACAGGTCTATGCAAAACCTGTAGGAGCGAGGCTTGCCCGCGAATACGATCTATTTGTCAACGAAGATAGTCGACCAACCCGCGATAGCAGGTCGCCAAATGATAAGGCGTAGTCGACGGCATATCCTGCCGGCTCACTTCACCGTTCTCGTCACGACACTCATACCAGCCATGCGCATGCAGAGAACGCTGTTGCAGCGCCTGCAATTGGTGCAGTACCGATGCCCCGCTGTCCGGGCGCAGCGTCAACGCACGCAAGTATTCAGCCTGAGCCCAGATGCGTTGGGTGGCATCTTTCGAATGCCCGTCGAGCGTGAGCATCGCGCGCACGGCGCCACTCGATTGATCGACGCCCAGTTGCTCGGTGAACGCAAAGGCGCGCTCCACAGAGGCGTGCAGTTTTGAACCGCGCAACAACGGCGAAGATTCCAGCAGGAAATACCATTCGAACTGGTGTCCCGGTTCAAACCAGTTATCCACAGACCCCAGCGGCTTTTCCATCAGCACACTGTGTTGCGGATCGATAAAGCGTTGTTGCATGGCTGTGCATAACTCGACGAGCGCACGCTGCACGGCGAGGTCTTCACGCACTGAAAGCGTGGCAAGAAACGCTTCGGCGAGGTGCATCAGCGGGTTTTGCAGCGGTCCGGTATTCAGCAACGACCAATCACGCTCAAGGCAGGCTTCGTACAAGCCATCGCCCGAACTGAAGCGCTGATCAAGCACTTCCAGCACCGCGTTGAGCACCGACTCCACCAGCGGTTCGCGAACCTTGTCCCAGTAATGGGCGCAGGCGAAGAGGATGAAGGCGTGGGTGTAGAGATCTTTGCGCTGATCCAGCGGCGCGCCCTGCGGGTCGATGCTGTAGAACCAGCCACCGTGTTCGGCATCGTGGAAATGTTGCTGCAACGAGCGGAACAACGCAGCCGCACGCTCTTTCGCGCCCGGCACCTGGCCGATCAGGCTGGAAAACAGATACAGCTGCCGCGCGCAGGCCATGGCCCGGTAGCGTTGCGGTGGCAAGGGATGATGCTCGGCATCCAGTGCTTCGTAGGGCAGCGCCAGTTCGGCATTCCAGCCGGGGCCTTGCCAGAGGGGCACGATCACGTCCTGGAAATGCTGTTGCACCGCGGCAAACAGAGCGGTCAATTCAGGCTGGGAAGCGGAGCGGGGAGCATGAGGCATTGGCTGGCGTCGTCACGGCAGGGGCGAATGCGCGACATGTTATCAGGCCTGAGAGATGTGGTGTCTGTCGGGCCGCCTTCGCGGGCAAGCCTCGCTCCTACAGGAAGAGGCTATTACCGGCAAAACCAAATCAACCCGCCAACAACCACACCCCGGTCGCCGCCGACGCCGCACCCGCCAGACGAACCAGCGGCGCTGCTGCTTGCGGCAACACGCGAACCAGCGCATAACCCGCCGCATGCAACGCCGCCGTTGCCGCCACAAACCCTGCGGCATAGGCCCAAGGGCTCGACATGTCCGGCAATTCCAGCCCATGCGCCACGCCATGGAACAACGCAAACAACGCCGTCGCACCCACCGCCACGCTCAGTGGCGGACGTACCGCCAGCGCCACCGCCAGCCCCAGCGCCAGTACCGACGCCGCAATCCCGCTTTCCAGCGCTGGCAGGTTCAGCCCTTCAAAACCAAGCAGGCCGCCGATCAGCATGGTGCCAACGAACGTGCACGGCAGCGCCCAGCGTGCAGCGCCTTTCTGCTGTGCCGCCCACAGCCCGACGGCAACCATTGCCAGCAAGTGATCGAGGCCGCCGATCGGGTGGCTGATGCCGGCGATCAAGCCATTGTCGCCGTGACCGGGGTGGGCGAAGGCGATGGCCGGAGTCAGCAGCAGGGCCATGGCGCCCAGGATGCGTTTAAGTGTCATGGATAAGCTTCCTTGTTGATAAGTTTGATCGTGATCAGGCTGCGGTCAGCAGGCCCTGGCGCTCGATGAAGGCGATGATTTCTTCCAGGCCCAGCCCGGTTTTCTGGTTGCTGAAGACAAACGGTTTGCCGTTGCGCATGCGCTTCGTGTCGCTGTCCATCATCGAAAGCGACGCGCCTACCAGCGGTGCGAGGTCGACTTTGTTGATCACCAGCAGGTCGGATTTGCAGATCCCCGGCCCACCCTTGCGCGGCAGTTTGTCGCCCGCCGAGACGTCGATTACGTAAATTGTCAGGTCGGACAATTCCGGGCTGAACGTGGCTGAAAGGTTGTCGCCTCCGGACTCCACCAGAATCAGATCCAGCCCCGGAAAGCGTCGGTTCAGTTGATCCACGGCTTCGAGGTTGATCGAGGCGTCTTCGCGGATCGCCGTGTGCGGGCAGCCGCCGGTTTCCACGCCGATGATCCGTTCCGGCGCCAGGGCCTGGTTGCGCACCAGAAAATCGGCGTCTTCGCGGGTGTAGATGTCGTTGGTCACGACCGCCAGGTTGTAGCGCTCGCGCAACGCCAGGCACAGGGCCAGCGTCAGGGCGGTTTTGCCGGAACCGACCGGGCCGCCGATGCCGACGCGCAGAGGTTGTGTGTTCATGTGATTCTCCAAAATAACAGGCCCTAGGAACGGAACAGACGGCTGTACTGGCGCTCATGGGCCATGCACGCCAGGGACAGGCCGAAAGTGGCGCTGCCATAGTGGTCGGGGTTGATTCGGGTGGCGTCCTGCTGGGCTTGTTGCAGCAGTGGCAGCAGTTCGCTGGTCAGTCGTTGCGCGGCTTGCTGGCCCAGCGGCAGGGTTTTCATCAGCACCGCCAACTGGTTTTCCAGCCAGCTCCAGAGCCATGCGGCCAGCGCGTCTTGCGGGCTGATGTGCCAGGCGCGTGCGGCCAGCGCCCAGCCGAGGGCCAGGTGCGGTTCGGGGCGTTGTTCGAGAAAGGCGCGGGCCGGTGCATCGAGTTCCGGCAAACCGTTGAGCAGTTGCTGTAAGGAATAGCCCATCTGTCGGCTCTCCTGATGCAACTCGCGGGTTTCCCGGCTGGCGCGGTGTTCTTCGCAGCGTTGCAGCAGTTCGGCCCAGTTTTCTGCGGCGGCGGCCACGCAATGGGCGAGCAGCAGGGGCGCCTCGAAGCGTGCCAGGTTCAGCAGCAATTGATCGCTGATCCAGCGACGGGCGCTGTCTGAATCATTCACCCGGCCGTTATCCACCGCCATTTCCAGACCTTGGGAATAGCTGTAGCCGCCAATCGGCAATTGCGGACTGGCCAGGCGCAACAGCGCCCAGGCCGGGTTCATTGGCGTACGCCGAACTGATGCAGTTTCGGCGGGTAGTTGAAGTCTTCGTCGCCATGCCGCGAGTGGTGATGGCCACCACCATAGGCGCCGTGCTCCGGCTGGAACGGCGCTTCGATGTTTTCGACCTTGGCTTCAAGTTGTTCGAGCATGGCCTTGAGCACGTAGTCGTCGAGCAGGCGCAACCAGCCATCACCGACTTGCAGTGCGACGTGGCGATTGCCCAGGTGATAGGCCGCGCGGGTCAGTTCGAATGCATTGGCGCAGGTGACGTGCAGCAGTTGTTCGGGGCGGGCGCAGACGCGGACGATGCGACCGTCTTCAGCCTGTAGGCATTCGCCATCAGTGAGGGGCGACTGACCGCGCTCCAAAAACAACCCGACGTCTTCACCCTCGGCACTGAAACAGCGCAAACGGCTTTTGCTCCGGGCTTCGAAGGTCAGGTGCAACTCGGCGGCCCAGACGGGTTGAGGCTCGATTCTGCGATGAATCACCAGCATCGGAAAGCTTCCAGCTATGGACAATAGTCAGGCTAGAGCAAGGGGCTTGCCAATCGGCGCAAGTGTAGGAAATGCCTGTCGGCGCATGGATGGCGTTTCAGTTTGTTGCGGCAATTTGGTGCGGGGCTGGGAACGGCGCACCAAATGACGGCGCAGGGTGTGCTCCAGATTGTTCGCGATCCCGCATTCACCACCCAACCTTGTAGGAGCCGGCTTGCCGGCGATAGCGGTCGGCCAGACGACATCTTTATTGGCTGAAGGGCGCCATCGCTGGCAAGCCAGCTCCTACAAGGGAGGTGGTGGTTCAGACGCACCGAGTTGTCTGAATCGCCAGCAAGCCGGCTCCTACAGGAGATCGGCGTGCAGGAGGGTTATTCCGTGCTGCCCAGGCCTTGCCAGTGCTTGAGGCCGATGAAGATAAAGCGCAGCTGCTGTGTGATTTTCGCCTGCGGTGTCAAATGCGCGGGCAACGCCTCGGCCGGCGGATCAATGATTTCCGGCAGGGTCGCAAACACGCTTTTGACGATGAGATCGGCCATGACACTCAGGCCGGCGATGTCCAGGTGTTGCAGCTTTGGCATCAGCGACAAATCGGCCGCAAGGTCCGAGCTGATGTCTTCGCGCAAGCGACCGATGGCCAGGCGCACCGGTAGCGAACCGCCGTACTGCTCGCGGGCCAGAAACAGGAATTGCGAACGATTGGCCGACACCACGTCGAGAAAAATCCGCACAGAGGCATCGATGATGCCGCCCATGACGAACTCGTTGTGACGCACCAGGCGGATGGTTTCGCGGAAGGTTTGTCCGACTTCACTCACCAGCACCAGGCCCAGTTCATCCATGTCGGCGAAATGCCGGTAGAAACCGGTGGGGACGATGCCGGCGGTTTTCGCCACTTCGCGCAGGCTCAGGCTGCCGAATCCTCGGCCGCACTCCATCAAATGGCGGGCAGCGTCCATCAAGGCATTGCGGGTTTGTTGTTTCTGTTCGGCGCGGGGCAGCATCGCAAGGGTGTTTTCTGGACAAGACAGCGGCGCACTCTAGCAAATCGGCTTTGCCGGCGTCGAACGACTATCGGGAGTGATGCGAGGGAATGCGTGGCTTCTATAAAGTCAAAAGCCCAATCCGTGGATTGGGCTTTTTTTCAAGGCCGCCATGGGCTTAGCTCACAGCGCTGTTGCGTTCGATTACGCGGTCACCACCACCTTCAGCCAGGGTTTGGCCTTGTGGGGTACGGTCGGAACCGTCGGCAGCCAGGGTTTGGCCTTGTGGGGTACGGTCGGAACCGTCGGCAGCCAGGGTTTGGCCTTGTGGAGTGCGGTCGGAACCGTCAGCAGCCAGGGTTTGGCCTTGTGGAGTGCGGTCGGAACCGTCAGCAGCCAGGGTTTGACCTTGTGGGGTGCGATCGGAACCGTCGGCAGCCAGGGTTTGGCCTTGTGGGGTGCGATCGGAACCGTCAGCGGCCAGGGTTTGACCTTGTGGAGTGCGGTCCGAACCATCTTGAGTGATCAGGCCTTTTTCTTTCAGGCGATCATTACCACCTTCGGCAACGGTTTGACTGAACACCGAGTGGCTGTCTTTCACTTGTGGGGTGGCCTGGTCAGCGGCTGGCAGGGCGAAAGCGGTGCTGGCCAGCATGGAGAGGGTAAGGCTAAACAGTAGTTGGCGTTTCATGATCATGTGCTCCGTGGGAGGGCGGCAAAGTGGGTACGAGGCCAATGCTACTCTCGATAAGTCGATATAAAAGTTCATAAACGCAATGGTAATAATCAACAGAATTGATTGTTCCGTGCGAAGGCTCTAGACCGGGCCTTTCCGGCGGATGTTTTCGCACTGATGTGGGTATTTTCTACTCACGTGCGTCGCACAAAAGTGCGGGGTCGGTAACGCCGGATTTCGAGTGCAGGGTGTCCCCGACCGATTATTTGAACGTTAAGCCGCATTTCGATTAAACCTGCGCGCCGTTTCCCAGTCCTAGGCTTCATGCCAGGCCGGTTCTGGCCTGGGGTTTCACACGCGCGTCGCGGTCAGGGCGCTCAGTCGTATTCAGGAGCCCTGTGCAATGACGCGCACCCCGAAAATTCTTGCCTGGACCTTTGCCAGCCTGGTTGTGTTACTGGCGATACTGGTTCTGATCATCGCGTTCTTCGATTGGAACCGGATCAAACCGACCCTCAACGCCAAAGTCTCCGAAGAGCTGCATCGACCGTTTGCCATCAATGGCAACCTCGCGGTGGTCTGGCGGCGTGAGCTTGACGAAGGTGGGTGGCGCGCCTGGGTGCCGTGGCCGCATGTGGTGGCGCAGGACCTGAGCCTCGGCAACCCGGACTGGTCGAAGCAACCGCAAATGGCCACGCTCAAACGCGTCGAGCTGCGCATTTCGCCGCTGGCTCTGTTGGCGCAACGGGTGACGATCCCGCGCATTGACTTGACCGAACCAAACGCAGACCTCCAGCGCCTGGCCGATGGCCGCGCCAACTGGACCTTCAAGTTCGACCCGAAAGACCCGAACGCCAAACCTTCCAGTTGGGTGGTCGACATCGGTGCGATCGGCTTCGACAAAGGCCACGTCACCCTCGACGACCAGAGCCTGAAAACCCAGCTCGACCTGATCATCGATCCGCTGGGCAAGCCGATCCCATTCAGCGACATCGTCGGCGAAAAAGCCGCGAAAACTGCGCAGGAGAAGGGCGTGGCTCCCCAGGATTACGCGTTTGCACTGAAGGTCAAAGGCCAATACCACGGCCAGAAACTGACGGGCGAAGGCAAGATCGGCGGCCTGCTGGCCTTGCAGGATTCGGCCCGGCCGTTCCCGCTCCAGGCCCAGGTCAAGATTGCCGACACCAGCGTCGAGCTCGCCGGTACGCTGACCGACCCACTCAACCTTGGTGCGCTGGACCTGCGGCTGAAACTGGCCGGCAGCAGCCTGGGCAACCTCTATCCGCTGACCGGCGTGACCCTGCCGGATACACCGCCCTACGCCACCGACGGCCACTTGATCGCCAAGCTGCATGAGCCGGGCGGCGCGGTGTTCCATTACGAAGCGTTCAACGGCAAGATCGGCGAGAGCGACATCCATGGCAGCCTGGCCTACGTCGCCAGCCAGCCTCGGCCGAAACTCAGCGGTTCGCTGCTCTCCAATCAACTGTTGTTTACCGACCTTGCGCCCTTGATCGGCGCCGACTCCAACGCCAAGCAAAAGGCCCGCGGCGGCGAAAGCAAGCAGCCGGCGGACAAGGTGTTACCGGTCGAAGAGTTCAAGACCGAGCGCTGGCGCGACATGGACGCCGACGTCGAATTCACCGGCAAGCGCATCGTCCACAGTGAAAAACTGCCGTTCAATGACCTCTACACGCACCTGGTGCTGACCGACGGCGTGCTCAGTCTCGAACCCCTGCGTTTCGGCGTGGCCGGCGGCAAACTGGATGCGCAGATTCGCCTGAACGGTCGCACCGAGCCGCTGGAAGGCAACGCCAAGCTGACCGGGCGCGGTTTCAAGCTCAAGCAGCTGTTCCCGACCTTTGAACCGATGAAGACCAGTTTCGGCGAGCTCAATGGCGATGCCGACATCAGTGGTCACGGCAACTCGGTGGCCAAGCTGCTGGGTTCGGCCAATGGCAATCTGAAGATGCTGATCAACGACGGTGCCATCAGCCGCGAGTTGATGGAACTGGCTGGGCTGAACGTTGGCAACTACGTGGTCGGTAAAATCTTTGGCGACAAAGAAGTGAAGATCAATTGCGCGGCGGCCGACTTCGACATCAAGACCGGCCTGGCCACCACTCGGTTGTTTGTCTTCGATACCGAGAACGCGATCATCTACATCGATGGCACGGCGAACATGGCGACTGAGCAACTGGACCTGACCATCACCCCGGAATCCAAGGGCTGGCGCCTGATTTCCCTGCGTTCGCCGCTGTACGTGCGGGGCAAGTTCATCAAGCCGGATGCGGGCGTGAAGGCGGTGCCGCTGATATTGCGCGGGGCGGGGATGGTGGCCTTGGGCGTGATTGCGGCGCCGGCGGCGGGGTTGCTGGCGCTGGTGGCGCCGAGTGGGGGTGAGCCGAATCAGTGTGCGCCGTTGCTGGAGCAGATGAAGGCAGGCAAGGCCCCCGTCACCGTTAAGCCCACCAAATAAACCGATGACGGTCTGACAGGCGCTACAAATCTTTCAGGATGTCGGCCACAGGGAAGTGATCGCTACTCCGGTGTGAGTGACAAGCGCGGCGAAAAGTTTGATGTGATTGGCGATCTTGGCAACAGGCCAGACAATCGGGCTTCCTCCTGCAACCACGCAAAAAATGCCCGCACCGGCGGATGGCGTTCTCGACCCGGTACGCAAAGCGCGCTGTAACCGGCGCCACTCACCTGAATGTCACTCCGGTAAGCCACCAACAAACCACTGGCCACGCTCTCGGACACCAGGATATTGCTCGCCAGCACCAGGCCTTGTCCGGCGATCGCGGCTTGCAGCGCGTAATGCTCTTCGTCGTATTCGCGGACCGCCGGGTTTGCCGTCAGCCAGGTTTCTGCAGACTGCGAGCACCACGCTTCCCAGCCATGGGCGTACAGCTTCGAGTTGTGCCAACGCACGCTGATCAACGTCGGTGCCCGGATGCTGGCCTGTGCAACCTGTTCCGGCGAGCCATAAACGCCGAACGATTCATCGAACAGGCACAGGCCATAAAGGTTCGGGTAGTCATCGAGGCTATAACGCACCACCAGATCGACGCTGGCGTCCTGATGCAAATCGATGACTTCGCAATGGGTGTCCAGCCGCACGCTGATGTTCGGATGCCGGGCGTAAAAACGCCCCAGTCGCGGCACCAGCCACAAGGCGGCAAAAGCCGCGGTGGTGGAGATTGTCAGGCTGGTGCCGCTGCGTTGCGGGCGCAAGGTGTCGACGCTTTGCGCCACTTCCAGAAAAGCGCCGTGCAGGCTGTGAAACAGGCGCTCGCCGCATTCGGTCAGGCGCACTTGCCGTGGCAGTCGCTCGAACAGCGGCACGCCGAGCCAGGTTTCCAGCGAGCGGATCTGGTGGGAAACCGCCGTTGGCGTCACCGACAGTTCTTCGGCGGCGGCCTTGAAACTCAACAGGCGTGAGGCGGATTCGAAGGCGCGCAGGGCGGTCAGTGGCAGCGAGGCAAACATTGAACACTCCATGGATGAAATTAATTCATCTAGGCTGATTTTTGCTCATTTGAGGCGAAACGGTCGCGGGCACAAGCTGCATGCCACACGCCGTTTGAGTTTAGTCCTCAGGAGATTCAGATGAACACAATTCTTGCCATTCACGCCAGCCCACGGGGCGAACGTTCCCACTCCCGTCGCCTGGCCGAAGTGTTTCTCGGCGCCTGGCAGGTCCGCCATCCGCAAGCGCAACTGACTCGCCGCGAAGTTGGACGGGCGTTGATTCCTCCGGTCAACGAAGCGTTTGTGGCCGCCGCGTTTTACCCCGAGCCCGAGGCGCGGCCGCTGACGATGCAGGCCGACCTCGCGTTCAGCGATGAACTGGTCGCCGAGTTGCTGGGCCACGATCTGCTGCTGATTTCCACGCCGATGCACAACTTCAGCGTGCCCAGCGGCCTCAAGGCGTGGATCGATCAAATCGTGCGGCTCGGGCTTACCTTCAATCACACGCTGGACAATGGTGTCGCGCAATACGAGCCGTTGGTGCACGGCAAGAAAGCGCTGATCGTCACCAGCCGTGGCGGGTTCGGTTTCGGTCCCGGTGGTGAACTGGAAGCCTTGAACCATGCCGATACGCTGTTGCGCACGGCGCTGGGGTTTATCGGCATTACCGACGTGACCGTCGTGGCCGCCGAGGGTGAAGAATCCGCCGAGCGCACCTTCGAGATCTCCGTCGTCGAGGCCGAGCAGCGTTTGCTGACGCTGGCCAGGGAGTTCTAGATGGCCTGGGTGTTTTTGCTGATTGCCGCCGGGTTCGAAGTCACCTTTGCCATGGGCATGAAGTATGCCGAAGGCTTCACCCGGCTCTGGCCGTCACTGATCACGGTAGTGGCGGCAGTGGGCGGGATTTACTTCCTGACCCTGGCGATGCGCGAATTGCCGGTGAGCATCGCTTACCCGATCTGGACCGCAATCGGTTCGCTGGGCACGGTGTTTCTCGGGTTTGCGTTGCTCGGCGAAAGCCTGACGGCGGTCAAACTGGTATCGGTCGGATTGATCGTGGCGGGGGTGGCGGGGCTGAAATAGAGCGGATGTCATAGACTGGTCGTCGAGCTGTCACATTCGATGTCGATGCTGGGCTGATGTCTTGTATTCAGCCTTGCGTCACCTCACCGATCACAAGGACGTTTGCCCATGTCGCAAGGTTCTGCCACGCGTTATCCGTTGGTGCTGGTCCCGGGAATGCTCGGGTTTATCCGTCTGGTGCTTTATCCGTACTGGTACGGGATCGTGGCGGCGTTGCGCCAGGGAGGGGCGACGGTGATTGCGGTTCAGGTGTCGCCGCTGCACTCGACTGAAGTGCGCGGTGAACAATTGCTGGCGCGGATCGATGAAATCCTGCGGGAAACCGGTGCCGAGAAGGTCAACCTGATCGGCCACAGCCAAGGCTCACTGACCGCCCGTTACGCCGCCGCCAAACGCCCGGATCGCGTGGCTTCCGTGACCTCGGTGGCAGGCCCCAATCACGGCTCGGAACTGGCGGACTACTTGCACAAACATTATCCGGCGGACAGCGCGAGGGGGCGGCTGCTGGCGTTTTTTCTTCGGATCATCGGTGCGTTGATGAGTTTGCTGGAGACGGGTTATCGCGGGCCGAAGCTGCCGGTGGACATCCACGCGTCCCATGAATCGCTGACGACGGCGGGTGTGGCGTTGTTCAACCAACGTTATCCACAGGGCTTGCCTGAAACATGGGGTGGGCACGGGCCGGAAGAGGTCAACGGCGTGCGCTATTACTCGTGGTCCGGCACGTTGCAGCCAGGCAAGACCGATCGCGGGCGCAATCTGTTCGACGGGACGAACCGCAGTTGTCGGCTGTTTGCCAAAACCTTCGTGCGTGAAGTCGGGCATTGCGACGGGATGGTCGGGCGTTACAGCTCGCATCTGGGCACGGTGATTGGCGATGAGTATCCGCTGGATCACTTTGACATCGTCAACCAATCGTTGGGGTTGGTGGGGAAGGGGGCCGAGCCGATCCGGTTGTTTGTGGAGCATGCGGCGCGGTTGAAGGCGGCGGGGGTTTAGCCGTCAGACCGCATTATCGTTCTTCGCGGGCAAGCCTCGCTCCTACAGGGACAGCGCATGAACTGTAGGAGCGAGGCTTGCCCGCGAAGGCGTCAGATCAGGCGACGC
>NZ_JAGYFZ010000044.1:0-47134 GCF_019946675.1 Pseudomonas sp. BF-B-15 | reverse complement strand
GGCTCCTACAGAGGGGATGTGGGTCAGTCCATCAGGCCCCATTCGCCGGGTTGTGCGTTGGGTCCCGGTGATGCGTCGGCATGCAGCTTGAGCCGCAGGCGCAAATTGTTCAGCGAGTCCGCATGCTTCAAGGCCTCTTCTTCGCCGATAGCGCCTTCGATCACCAATGCGTACAGCGCGCAATCGAACGTCTGCATGCCCTGTTCGGTCGACTTCTCCATGATCCCTTTGAGCTCGTCGAATTCATTGCGCCGTATCAGGTCGCCTACGGTCGGCGTGCCCAGCATCACTTCTACCGCCGCCCTGCGCTGACCGTCACGAGTGCGCACCAGGCGCTGGGAAACGAACGCTTTAAGATTGTTGCCCAGGTCATGCAGCAGTTGCATCCGCCGTTCTTGCGGGAAGAAATTGATAATGCGATCCAGCGCCTGATGGGCGTTGTGGGCATGCAAGGTGGAAATCACCAAATGCCCGGTGTCGGCAAACGCCAGCGCATGCTCCATGGTCTCGCGGTCGCGGATCTCACCGATCAGCACCACATCGGGTGCCTGGCGCAGAGTATTTTTCAGCGCGGTATGAAAACTGCGGGTATCGACGCCGACCTCGCGCTGGTTGATGATCGATTTTTTGTGCCGGTGGATGTACTCGATAGGGTCTTCGATGGTGACGATATGCCCGCTGCTATGGCGGTTGCGGTAATCGATCAACGCCGCCAGCGAGGTCGACTTGCCCGAGTCGGTGGCGCCGACGAACAACATCAGCCCTTGCTTGAGCATCACCGTTTCCAGCAGCACGGGTGGCAACTTGAGGTCTTCGAAACGCGGAATGTCGAGCTTGATGTTGCGCACCACGATCGACACATCGTTGCGTTGCTTGAAAATATTGACCCGAAAGCGCCCGACACCCGCCAACGAGATCGCCAGGTTCATCTCCAGTTCCCGATCGAACTCCAGTCGCTGTTCGGCGTCCATGATGGACGCGGCAATCGCGGCGATTTCCCCCGGTTTGAACGGCTGCTCGGCCAGGGGTTTGAGTACACCGTCAAACCGGGCGCAGGGTGGCGCACCGGTGGACAGGTACAAATCGGAACCCTCCTGGCTGGACAGGGTCTTTAACAGCGCATCGATTTCCATGGCAAAAAACACCCGCGAAGCATTCAATGAACAGAAATGACCCGAAAAATCGGTCATTCAGCGTCTACCGCCCTAGGATAGTAGACGCCGTCACCCCGACCGACGTGCAGGACACCTTGATGAACGCAGTACCCACCGGCAGCGATGCCCAGGCCTTGATTGCCAGACTGGACTGGACGTGCACCCCGCTCGGCGCCGCCAGTGACTGGCCGCAGAGCCTGCGCACAGCGGTGGACATCGTGATTCACTCACCGATGCCGATGCTGTTGCTGTGGGGGCCGCAGCTTACGCAGATCTATAACGACGGCTTCGCGCTGCTGGCCGGCAGCAAGCATCCGCACGCTTTCGGACAACCGACGCACCAGATCTGGCCAGAACTCAAAGACTTTACCGACCCGATTTACAGCGCCGTCCTACAAGGCCAGGTGCGGACTTACAGCGAACAGCGCTTCACCCTGCAACGCGACGGGAATGATTCCGACTTCTGGCTGGATTTGACCTACAGCCCGATCCGCGATGAACACGCCGACGTCGCCGGGATTCTGGTCACAGCCATCGAAACCAACGAACGCCGACGCATCGCCCTCGAACTGGAGCAGCGCTCGGCCGCCAGCCTGAAGGCTCAGCGCGAGACCGAGGAACGCCTGCAATTGGCACTGGCAGCCACTGATGCCGTCGGCACCTGGGACTGGGACATCGGCGAAGACCGCTTCATTGCCGACGCGCACTTCGCCCAATTGCACGGCATCGACCCGCTACTCGCCAGTCAGTTGCCCATTAGTGATTATCTCGAAGCCGTGCATCCGGAAGACCGCTCGATGGTCACCCGCGGCATCAAGCAGTGCATCACCCAGGGCAGCGAATACGCCGAGGAATATCGCCTGCTGCAACCCGACGGTCAGTTGCGCTGGGTGTTTGCCCGCGGCCGTTGTTACAAGGACCACCATGGCCGGCCGATCCGTTTCCTCGGCGCCGCGCTGGACCTGACCGAACGAAAACACACCGAACAGGCCTTGCGTCAGAGTCAGACCGAGCTGCAACTGATCATCAACGCCATGCCGATCCTGATCAGTTACGTCGACAGCGAGGAACGCTTTCGCCTGAACAACGCGGCGTACCTCGACTGGTACGGGCTGACGCCCCAGGAGCTTTACGGTCGGACCATTCGTGAGGTGCTGGGTGAAGAAGCCTACGCCTTGCGCGCCGAATACATCGCCGAAGCACTGGCGGGCAGGACCTGCTGTTTCAGCATCAGCACGCCGCATCGTGATGGCAGCACCCGACAAGCCTTGATGAATTACCTGCCCCGCCACGGGCCGGATGGCGCGGTGAACGGTTTCTATATTTTTGTGATCGACGAAACCGAGCGCAAACAGACCGAAGAAGCCTTGCGCAACCTCAACGAAACCCTTGAGGAACGTGTCGCCGCCCGTACCCAGCAATTGGCCGAAGCTAACCAGCGCCTGCAAAACGAAATGTTCGAGCGCGAACGTGCCGAAGATGCCCTGCGCCATGCGCAGAAAATGGAAGCGGTCGGCCAGCTCACCGGCGGCATCGCCCATGACTTCAACAACATGCTCACCGGGATCATCGGCAGCCTCGACCTGATGCAGCGCTACATCGCCGATGGGCGTACCGCCGAGATAGGCCGTTTCACCGAAGCGGCGGTGTCGTCAGCCAACCGCGCAGCCGCCCTGACCCATCGCCTGCTCGCCTTCTCCCGGCGCCAATCGCTGGACCGCAAGCCGCTGAACGCCAACGAACTGATTCATTCTCTGGAAGATTTGCTCAGCCGCACCAAGGGCGACCACATCGAGCTGAAACTGCAACTGGCCGACGAAGCCTGGCCAGTCAGCACCGACGTCAGCCAACTGGAAAACGCCCTGCTCAACCTGGTGATCAATGCGCGGGATGCCATGCCCGATGGCGGCGAGTTGCGTATCGAAACCGCCAATGTCTATCTGGACAGCAGCGACATCAACATCCTGGAGCCCGTCAAGGCCGGGGATTACCTGATGATCGCCGTCAGTGACAACGGCACCGGCATGACCCCGAAAGTGTTGGCCAAGGCGTTCGATCCATTTTTCACCACCAAACCTATCGGCCAGGGCACGGGGTTGGGTTTGTCGATGATCTACGGTTTTGCCCAGCAGTCGGGCGGCCACGTGAGCCTGTTCAGCCTGCCGGGCCAGGGCACCAGCGTGCGCCTGTTCTTGCCGCGCTTGCACGAGATGGAGCCGCAAGATGTGCTGACGCCGGTCATCGGCGAGGCCCCCTCGGCGATAGCCGGGGAAACCGTGGTGTTGGTGGAAGATGATCCGGCGGTGCGCATGCTGGTATTCGATCTGCTCAAGGAGCTGGGTTATCACGCCCACGAGGCCGAAGATGCGAAGACCGCCCTGCCCCTGCTCGAATCCGGTCTGCGGGTCGATCTGCTGGTGACCGATGTCGGGCTGCCGGGCATGAACGGTCGGCAATTGGCAGAAATCGCCCGTCAGCACCGTCCGGAGCTCAAAGTGCTGTTCATGACCGGTTACGCGGAAATGGCCGCCGAGCGTCAGAGCTTCCTTGAGGAAGGCATGGACATGGTGGCCAAACCGTTTTCGGTTGACCTGCTGGCCAACAAGATTCGCACGATGATCGGCCAACCCGAGTGAGTTGAGGCATAATCGCGCGCCCCGATCCACCCACATAGCCACTACCGTTGCAAGGTACTCGCCCCATGAAAGCTCAAGCCCGCCACATTCTGGTGAAAACCTCGGAAGAAGCCGAGCAGCTCAAACAACGCATCGCCAAGGGCGAAGCCTTCGATGTGCTGGCCAAGAAGTATTCCACCTGCCCGTCCGGCAAGCGCGGCGGTGATCTCGGTGAAGTACGGCCTGGGCAGATGGTCGGTGTGATTGATGCGGTGATTTTCAAGAAGCCGTTGCGGGTGGTGCATGGGCCGATCAAGAGCAAGTTTGGCTATCACCTGGTGCAGGTGTTTTATCGGGATTGATGGGTTGGCCTGAGGGCCCCATCGCGAGCAGGGCTCACTCCCACATTGGATTTGCGGCGTACGCAGATCCATTGTGGGAGCGAGCCTGCTCGCGATCCGACTGCGCAGCAGCCGGCCATTCACCACCTACCGCGGAATCAACGCCCCCGGCACCTGAATCACCCGACTCGCCAACCGATGCCCCGCCTCCGCCGCTTCGACCGGGCTCCCCCCCTTGAGCCGACTGGCCAGGTACGCCGCACTGAACGAATCCCCCGCCGCCGTGGTGTCCACCACGCATTCGACCTTCTGCGCCGGCACCTCGAACGACTCGCCCTCACAGCGAATCAGGCACGCTTCGGCACCACGCTTGAGCACCACTTCCGGCGTACCCACCTGCTCGTAAGCGGCGAACACCGCCTCGCAATCGGAAAAATGAAACAACGCCTGTTCGTCGTCGACAGTCAGCAACGCCAGATCGACATACGGCAACACGCTGCGATACGCCGCCCGAGCGTCCTCGATCGACGCCCACAAACGTGGCCGGTAGTTGTTGTCGAACACAATCCGCGCATCCCGCTGCCGTGCTTCGATCAGAGTTTCCAGCAACTTCTCCCGACCTTGCACACCGAGCACCGCCAGGGTGATGCCGCTGAAATACAGCACGTCGTAATCCGGCAGCGCCGCGAGGATCGGCGCGGCGGCTGGCGTGGTAAAGCAATCGCGGACGGCGGCTTCGTTACGCCAGTACAAAAAGCGACGTTCGCCGGCGGCGTCGGTCTGGATGCAGTACAAACCGGGCAAGCGACCGGGCAGGCGCTGGACCATGTCCAGGCCGATGTTTTCGGCGGCCCAGCTTCGGCACATGGCATCGCTGAAACTGTCATCGCCCAGGGCGGTGACGTAATCAACGCTGCCGCCTTCGCCCAGTTCGCGGGACAGATAGACCGCCGTGTTCAAGGTATCGCCGCCGAAGCTCTGTTGCAGACTGCCGTCGGCGCGGTGTTGCAACTCGATCATGCATTCGCCGATCAAGGCGATGCGCGGGATGTTGGGGCCGAGGGTGTTGATGGTGTTCATTGTTGTGGTGTCTCTGGTGGTTCGGTGGTGTCTCGGCGGGCGCCATCGCCAGCAAGCCGGCTCCTACAGGGGGAACGCATTCCATTGTAGGAGCCGGCTTGCTGGCGATGGCCGCGCCTCAGTCTGGAACCTTAGAAACAGGTTTCCATGGTTTCGATGACATTCAACTGCTCATCCACCAGACACCCCGTGCGCCACTTGTCGAACGTCAGGCACGGGTGTGAAGTGCCGAACGAAATGATGTCGCCCACCCGCAACTCAATCCCCGGCGCCACGGTCATGAACGCGTGCTGATCCATCACCGCCGTCACCTTGCAGGCACTGACGTCGTCGCCCGTTGCCGGCACCACACCGGCCTTGTAACGCAGCAACGGCACCGGCAGCCCGGCGTCGTAGGCCACGTCGCGCTTGCCCAGGGCGATCACTGCAAAACCCGGTTCCGGCAACGACTGCACATGGGCCCAGACTTCCAGCGCCGGGCGCAGGCCTTCGTGCAGATCGCTACGACGGTCGAGCACGCAGCATTGCGCTTCTTTATAGATGCCATGGTCGTGGGCCACGTAGCTGCCAGGGCGCAATACGCTGAGGAAACGCCCGCCAGCGTTCTGCGCTTCGAAAGACTCGGCGATCAGGTCGTACCAGGCCGAACCCGACGCAGTGATGATCGGCTTGGCAATGGCGAACGCGCCGCTGTCCTGCAACTGCACCGCCAGACGCACCAGCGACGCGGCGAACGCACGAATGCCGGTGACCGCATGATCACCGTGAATCACGCCTTCATAACCTTCGATACCGGTCAGTGCCAACGCGGGTTGTGCGCTGATGGCCTTGGCCAGCGCGATCACTTCCTCTTCGGTCCGGCAACCGCAACGGCCACCCACCACGCCGTACTCGATCATCACGTTCAGGCGCACACCGCGCGAGGCGAAATACGCACCGAGGTCAGCGACGTTGTCCGGGTGATCGACCATGCAATGGAAATCGAACGTCGGGTCCGCCAGCAGATCGGCGATCAGCGCCATGTTCGGCGTCCCCACCAGTTGGTTGGCCATCAGCACCCGACGTACACCATGCGCGTACGCAGCGCGGGTTTGCGTGGCGCTGGCCAGGGTGATGCCCCAGGCGCCGGCGTCCAGTTGGCGGCGAAACAAGGCCGGGGTCATGCTGGTTTTGCCGTGAGGCGCGAGTTCGGCGCCGCTGTTGCTGACGAACGCCTGCATCCAGCGAATGTTGTGTTCCAGCGCCTCGCGATGCAGCACCAGCGCCGGCAGGCTGACGTCGCGCACCAGATGGGCACCGGCCTGGGCAAAGCCCTTTTCCACGGCAGCAGTATTTTGGGCAGAAGACATGGTCGAACTCCTCACATTTTCGCGGCCGCGAACAGCCGCTGTTATTCGTTAATGCGACGGGCCAGGCGGTTGGCGTTGTCGATCAACACCCGGCGATAGTCGTTGTAATGCGTCTTGGCATCGGCCCGTGGGGCGACGATGCACAGGGTCGCAATGGCCACGCCGTTCGGGTCTTTGACCGGGGCGGCGAAGCAATGGGTAAAGGTGTCGGCGACGCTGTCGAAGGAGAAAAACCCGTCGATACCGGCCTGACGGATTTCACCGAGAAACTGCTCCAGCGGCAGGCGTTCACCGTTGGGCAGGATGAAGTCGTCGTGATCGATCAGGTCGATGATTTCCTGGTCGCTCAGGTGCGCCAGCAACAGGCGCCCGGACGCGGTCCAGGGGATCGGCGCGTTTTCGCCGATGTCCGAGGAAATGCGGAAATGCCGCTCGCCCTCTTTCATCAATGCCACCGTGTATTTGCGCCCGTTGAGCAGGCACATCTGCGCGGTTTCATGGGTCTGGCTGACGATCTCCTGCAAGGCGTGATCGGCCTCGCGGGTCAGGTCGAAATGACGCAAATGCGCCTGCCCGAGGAAGTACAGCTGACGGCCGAGGTAAACGTGACCGTCCTTGCCCACGGGCTCCAGAATCCGCCGTTCGAGCAAGGACGCCACCAGTTCGTAGACCGTGGATTTCGGGCTGCCGATGCCACTGGCAATTTCATTCGGACGCAGGGGCTGGCCGATTTCCTTGAGGAAATCGAGGATATCGAACGCCCGGTCCAGACCGCGAGCCCGGCGCTTGATGGTGTCTTCGGTCATGTTTCAAATTCCCATTCAAAGTGCCGGGAGTTTACCTAGAGTGCTGTGCTGACCGTTAGGCCGCCTTCGCGGGCAAGTCGAGTCGTCGCACCGCTCGCTCCTACAGACGATGAGCTCATGTAGGAGCGAGGCTTGCCCGCGAAGAATTCACCGCAAATCTCAGGCCTTTTTCTTGTACGCGATGCAGTCGATCTCGACCTTGCAATCAACCATCATGTTCGCCTGCACGCAGGCCCGGGCCGGTGCGTGTTCGGGTTTGAAGTACTCGGAGAAGACCTTGTTGAAACTGGTGAAATCCCGCGGATCTTCCAACCACACCCCGGCGCGCACCACGTCTTCGAGGCCATAACCGGCCTCTTCGAGAATCGCGATCAGGTTCTTCATGGTCTGGTGAGTCTGCTCGACGATGCCGCCAACAATGATCTCGCCATCCAACGCCGGCACCTGGCCAGAAACGTGCAGCCAGCCGTCGGCTTCAACGGCGCGGGCGAAAGGACGAGGCGTACCGCCAGCGGCGCTGCTGCCGGTGCCGTAACGAGTAATGCTCATGAGTGTTTCTCCTGATTGAAAAGCTGAAAGTTAAAACCGCGTGTTTTTGAGGAACTCAGCCAGACGCGGTGATTGCGGGCGTTCGAACAGCTCCTTGGGAGGCCCCTGCTCTTCGATACGCCCCTGATTCATGAAAACGATCTTGTCCGAGACCTCGAAAGCGAAGCGCATTTCATGGGTCACCAACAACATGGTCATGCCATCCTCGGCCAGGCCCTTGATCACGCTCAGCACTTCGCCCACCAGTTCCGGGTCGAGGGCCGAGGTGACTTCGTCGAACAGCATCAGGCTCGGGTTCATTGCGATCGCCCGGGCAATCGCCACGCGCTGTTGCTGACCACCCGACAACTGCCCCGGATAGTGATCGCGGCGCTCCAGCAAACCGACCCGCTCGAGCCATTTTTCGGCGAGCGCGACAGCCTCGTCCTTGTGCAGCTTTTTGACCTTGAGCAACCCCAGGGTGACGTTCTGCAGCGCGGTCAGGTGCGGGAACAGGTTGAACTGCTGGAACGCCATGCCGGTCATGGCGCGATGGCGGGCGATGACTTTTTCCGGGTGGCGTATGCGCTTGCCATTGACCTCGTCATAGCCGATGGACTCGCCATCGAGCATGATCTGACCTCCCTGGAATTCTTCGAGCATGTTCACGCAACGCAGCAGCGTGGTCTTGCCCGAACCGCTGGAGCCGATCAGCGTGACCACGTTGCCGCGCTGCATGGTCAGGTCGACGCCCTTGAGCACTTCGAGCTGGCCATATTTTTTTTGCAGCCCGCGAATGTCCAGCAGGGGCTGCTCATTTGGAACGTTCGAAACTTGAGGTTGAGTCATGGCAAGGCCACCCGCTTTTCAATGTGCCGGCCGAGTAATTCGATGGCGTAGTTGATGACGAAAAACAGAAATCCGGCGAACAGGTAAAACTCCAGCGTCATGAAGGTCCGGGCGATGATCTGCTGGGTGCTGAGCAGCAACTCGGCCACGCCGATCACCGACAGCAGCGTCGAAGCCTTGACGATCTCGGTGGACGAGTTGACCCAGGTCGGCAAGATCTGCCGCAGCGCCTGAGGCAACAGCACGTAACCGAGGGCTTGATAAAACGTCAGGCCAATCGCCTTGCTCGCTTCCATCTGCCCGCTCGGCAACGCTTGCAGCGCGCCGCGCACAATCTCGGCGACGTGGGAACCGCAAAACAGCGTCAACCCCAAGGCTCCGGCCTGGAATGCACTGATCTGCCAGCCCAATGCGGGCGCCATGTAGAAGCAAGCGAGTACCAACACAAACACCGGTGTGCCGCGAATAATGTCCACGTAAAAACGGAACGGCGCACGCATCCAGAACTTGCCGTAGGTCAGCACCAGACCGGCGACAATGCCGACCATCGTGCCCAGCAAAATCGCCAGCGCCGAGACCTGCACACTGGTCAGGAAGCCTTGCCACAACACTTCGCGGGCAACCCATAACTCATGCAACCAACTGGGTGATTCGTACATGAGGGCCTCCTATCGGCGGATCGCCAGACGCTGCTCGAGGTAACGCAGCATCATGGCAATGAGGTAACAGGCCGCAACATAGAGCGCTGTGGTCACCAGCCAGGTTTCAATCACCCGGTAGCTCTCGACATTGATCTTGCGCGCGTAATAGGTCAGCTCGGGCACGGCAATCGCCGCCGCCAGCGAGGTGTCCTTGAACAGCGAAATGAAGTTGTTCGACAAGGCCGGCAGGACGTTGCGCAACATCACCGGCACCGTGACGTAGGCCTTGACCTGCCACTCGCCCAGGCCGATGGCCAACCCGGCTTCGCGCTGGCCCTTGGGAATGCTCAACAACCCGCCACGGAACACTTCGGTCAGGTACGCCCCGGCATACAGCGACAGGGTGATGATGAATGACGGGATCTTGTCCAGACGAATCCCCAGGCTCGGCAACGCGAAGTAGATCAACAGAATCAACACCAGAATCGGCGTATTACGGATCACCGTCACATACACCGACGCCATCACCCGCAATGCGCGGTGCTTTGAAAGCAAAGCAAACGCCATCATCAGGCCGATCACGCAACCGATGGCGATCGACACCAGCGCCAGCTCCAGGCCCAGTCCGAGCCCCGCCAGCAAGGTGTCGAAATCGCGCCACACGGCGGCAAAGTTCAACTGATAGTTCATGGTCAGCAGTACCTTGAACGGGGCGCGTCATGGGCGCCCCACTCTCACGGGGTCATTTGAATTCGACGGGAAAACCGATGGCCGGGGTAGGCAGATCCACACCGAACCACTGCTTGAAGGACGCCGCATACGTCGGGAATTCAACGCCGGTCATGGCTTCATGCAACGTGGTGTTGACGAAGTTCAGCCAGTCCTGATCGCCGCGTTTAACTGCGCACGCGTACGTTTGCGGGCTCCAGGCGTAGGTCGGGCTGCGATAGCGGCCCGGGTTCTGCACCATCAGGTACTTGACCGAAGACTGGTCGGTGGCAGCGGCGTCGGCACGGCCGGAGTTTACGGCCTGGTACATCAAATCCACGCTGTCGTACTGATCGACCTTGGCCTTGGGCAGCGCCTGGTGCACCAGTTCTTCGGCGTAAACGTTCTGCAGCACCGCCACGGTCACGCTGTCATTGGCCGCCTTGAGGTCTTCGATTTCCTTGTACTTGCTGTTGGCCGGCAACAGCAGGCCGACACCTTCGCGGTAGTACGGCAGCGTGAACGCCACTTGCTGCGCACGGCTGGCGGTCACGGTAATGAACTGGCAACTCATGTCGACCTTGTCGGTCAGCAGGTTGGGAATCCGCGCATCGGACGACTGCACCACGAACTCGACCTTGCTCGGGTCGTTGAACAACCCTTTGGCGACCATTCGCGCGATATCGATATCGAACCCCTGCAACTTGCCGTCCGCTCCCTGGAAATGCCACGGCGCATTGGTACTGCCCGTGCCCACGATCAGTTTCCCACGGGCCAGCACGCTATCGAGCTTGCTGTCCGCCGCCTGGGCAACGCCCATGGCAGCAGCCGAAGCTGCAAAAAGAAAAACACACGCTTTAAACAAGGAAGGTCGGCGATGCATGGCAAGCACTCCAGGATGATGTGTATTCCGCTATACCGGAACTTAGTATGTAACAACGGAATAGACAGCAGAAAGTGTGCCACAGGTTGTGGAGAGAATGTTGGGGAGAATGAAAAGTCTTGTGAATCAGAGGGATGCGTGAAAGCGCGGAAAAGGTGTTACGAAACGTAGAGAGGAGAAGCGCTACCGTTTGCTACGAAGGGCGAGTATCAGGTTCACAATCGGTGCGTGATGCACCTGGAACGAACGGAAGGTGCATTGGCGAATTAACGGTCAACTGCGTTTTTGTAAACATCACCCCGCTCTCGTTTACCGACAGCTATCACCGTCACCACCAACACTTCATCCATGACCCGATACACCATTCGATACCCGGCACTGCGCAGCTTGATCTTATAGGCATTTCCAAGTCCGGTGAGTCGGTCTGCTGGAACGTGTGGGTTTTCCAGGCGTTCCAGCAACTTCTTCTTGAACTGATCCCTCAAGTTTGTTCCGAGCTTCTTCCATTCTTTCCAGGCCTTTTCGGAAAACTCCAGTTCATAGGTCATCAATGGAAACCCTTATGGTCGGGTCGTTTTCTCGTTCTTTACAAAGGGCAATCAACTCCAAATCTTCGAGTCGAGAGATCATGGCCTCATACTCTTTTGCCGGAACGCAATAAAACGCTGGCTCGTTGCGGTTGAGTATCGCAACGGATTGGCCACCGCCCGCGGCAACCGTGCCCATCGGGTTCTTTTTCAATTCTGAGATGCTCGCTACAACATGCGAAAGCACGATGTGTGTCATGAAGGTATTCCTAAGGGTGCTTTTAGAAGTGCTAAAAATAGCACTCCGACAAGCATCCCACCTCTATCTGTCTGGATTGATCGCGTCCTTTAACAGAAGAACAAAAAATATCACGTCACGCGTTTCGCCATTTCCGAGTCTGCTGTGGGCCAGATCCCGAAACACGGCCATACACGTCCGAGTTGCTGTAGGAAAAAAACCACCGGGTTCACCAACCCGAAGCCCATCTCTACGGGGCCACGCAACCTATCGAATCAAAATCTTTTACTTGGCATATCGAACGACTAGCATATGGCCGGCAGCCCACCCGTCCGACGGGTCAAAGACAAGAATGTTTTACATGAGTGCGATCGGCAGTTTTCTATCGTTCATACTCGGCGGTGCAACCATAATCGACCGAGCATTTGCTGCAATTTATTGACATCAATCAAGCCTCAAACCGAATTGGACAAGCTCCAATCCGACTGCTTTTATTTACATCTCAGTAAGCGGCAAAGCATTGCTGGCCTTGAGCCAGAGCCTTGCCACATTCCCAGGAGGGGTCAATGTCTTTCAACATCATGATGGTTTTCGGTACGCGTCCGGAGGCCATCAAGATGGCGCCACTCGCCAGAGTGTTGCGTCAATTGTCCGGGGGCAGACTGAGCCTCTGCTCCACCGGCCAACTGGATGACGAGGTCCACTTCGAACGCATGAGCCGCGTTCACACCCCCTTCGGCGACGGCCACGCCAGCGAACGCATCGGCACTCGATTGTTCGAGCGTCTGAGCGTGCGCTCGGCGGCGGTCAAAGCACGATGACTTTCGGTTTTGTCGATTTTTTTGCCTACGTCCTGTTCGGTCTCAAATACCTCGCGATCACCCTGGCGTTTTTGATGTTCCTCCTCGGGCTCGATGACCTGTTCATCGACCTCGTGTACTGGGGCCGCAAGTTGGTCCGGCGCTGGCGGATCTACGAAAAATTCAAGCGCGCGGATGAAGAGCGCCTGTACGCCATCGCCGAAAAACCCCTGGCAATCATGGTTCCGGCGTGGAACGAAGTCGGAGTGGTCGGTGAAATGGCGCGCCTTGCGGCGTCGACCATCGATTACGAGAACTATCAGATTTTCGTCGGTACGTACCCCAACGATGCCGAGACGCAGGCCGACGTCGATGCGGTCTGCCAGCACTACCCCAACGTGCACAAAGTGGTCTGTGCCCGCCCCGGCCCCACCAGTAAGGCCGACTGCCTGAACAACATCATCGACGCGATCCTGCGCTTTGAAAGCGAGGCGAAAATCCAGTTTTCCGGGTTCATTCTGCACGATGCCGAAGACGTGATTTCGCCGATGGAATTGCGCCTCTTCAACTACCTGTTGCCGGCCAAGGACTTGATCCAGATTCCGGTCTACCCCTATGCGCCGGAGTGGCGAGGATTCACCGCCGGGCATTACGTCGACGAGTTCGCCGAGAACCATGGCAAGGATGTAATCGTCCGCGAAGCCATGACTGGCCAGGTGCCCAGCGCCGGGGTCGGCACCTGCTTCAGCCGTAAAGCCATCAGCGCCCTGCTCGAAGACGGTGACGGCATCGCCTTCGACGTGCAGAGCCTGACCGAAGACTACGACATCGGTTTCCGCCTCAAGCAAAAAGGCATGAAGTGCATCTTTGCCCGCTACTCGGTGACCGACCCGAAACTGGCGCTCGAACAGCCCTGGGCGTTCGGCATGGACCGCGTGTTTTCCCAGGTCATCTGCGTTCGCGAGCATTTCCCCCGGGACTTTCAGCATGCCATCCGCCAGAAATCGCGCTGGATCGTCGGCATCGTCTTTCAAGGCACCAAGAACCTCGGCTGGAGCCCCACGGGCGTGCTCAACTATTTCCTCTGGCGCGACCGTCGCGGCATGATCGCGTACCTGCTGAGTTTCCTGGTGAACCTGTTGTGCCTCGTGCTGCTGGCAATGTGGCTGATGACAGTGATTGCACCGACCGCCTGGCGCTATCCGTCGATCCTGTCCAACAGCCCGGTACTCGCTACGCTCTTGTGGCTCAACGGTTTGATGCTGATCAATCGGCTGTTCCAGCGTGGCTGGTTCGTCACCCGTTACTACGGGCTCGTCGAAGGCCTGTTGTCGGCACCGCGCATGATATGGAGCAACTTCATCAACTTCTTCGCCAACGTGCGGGCGCTGCGCCAGGTCATGGAAATGGGTGATTCGCGCCGCGTGGCGTGGGACAAGACCACCCATGAATTCCCGGCCCTGACCAAAGCCCAGCGCACGCCGCTGGGTCATCGCCTGGTGGAAAAAGGCCTGCTCACCGAAGAGCAACTGGAAGCGGCGATCACCAACCCGATACGCCGGCGTCTGGGCCACGAACTGCTGCTGCGTGAACACATCGACAGCACACAACTGGTAGAAACCCTCGCCGAGCAACTGGATCTCGAATGGGCGCCACTGAACCCGTTCAAACTCGACAAGCGCCTGATCGACGCCGTGCCGCGCAAGATCGCCTCCCACTACGGCGTGCTGCCGGTGGCCGAGGAAGGCAACACCCTGGTGCTGGCCTCCGAAGGGCCGGTGAGCCAGGTCTCCCTCGGTGCCATCAGCCGTCAATTGAAACGCCCGGTGCGCTGCCGTCTCGCGCCTCAGGGCCGGGTCACGCTGGGTATCCGCTACTGGTACGCCAGCCCCCGCCAGAATAAGGAAGTGCACCACATGCTCGAAGTGCTTGAGCGCCATCAGGACGATGAAGCCTTGCTCGAACGCGTCAGCCATCACCAGGTGCTGCTGGGCAATCTGCTGCAAGTGCGCGGCATGGTCCCGCCGAGCCTGTTCAATCAGGCTTTGATCGACTTCGATGCCGAGCACATGTCCTTGGGTGAACACCTCATCTCGCGCGGCATGATCACGCAGGAGGTGCTCGAACAGGCCCTGGCCGACCAGGCCAGTGAACAGCAAGCGGCCTTCCGCATTGTCCGGGAGGTCGCATGAAGCCTGATCGTCATGCCCTCCTCATCGGCAGTCTGTTGCTGAGCCTGGCCACCAGCTCATGGGTGCAGGCTGAACCGCTGACCGAGTTCGAACAATTTCGCAGTTTCCCCTACATGGATCGCAGCTACCGCGAAGCGAAAAAGGGCAACTGGGCCGAGGTCGAACGGCTGATGCGCCACCTGCTGGTCAAGGTGCCGAAAAACGATGAAGCCCGCGCCCTGCTGGTGGAAGCCCTGGCCAAGCAACGACGGTACAAGGATGCCGTGCAGGCGCTGCCGGACAACCCGGACAACAACGACGCCCTGCTCAACCTGCGCCTGACCTGGATCGAACAGGATCCTCCGGGCAGCGAGCAAGTAGAACAATGGATTGCCAACAGCAACCTCAGCCAGCGGGTACGCCTGTGGCAGGCCTATAGCTTGAGCCTCGCGAAGTTTGGTGGCGCTGGCAGGGCTCACGACTGGCTGGCACAACTGACGCCCAAGGGTGACGACAACATCCTGCAACTGGCCCGCTCCAATTGGTCCGAGCAATTGCGCGACTGGAACGGCACCATCGAGCAACTGGCGCCATTGGCCGCCAGCGATCAACTGGACGCCGAAGGCTGGCAGCGACTGGCCAATGCCTATGTGCAGCGGCTCGACGAACAGCCTTTGCAGCAATTACTGCAGCAAGCCCCGTCCCCCGAAGCCGCGCGCAAGGCACGCCTCGCGATGATCGATCGGGCGATCGCCATGGGCCAAGTGCAACTGGCTCAACGCTGGATTCAATCATTGCCCGCCAGCGAACTGGCGGATCCGGCGCAACGCCAGCGGCTGTGGGAACTGGCTCGACAAAGCGGCGATGTACCGACCGTGCAACGCTTGAGTGGCGAATTGCAGCGCCCGTGCCTGGAGACGGCCGAATGGTTGTCCGGTCGCGATCCGCAAGCCGCACGCACGCAGCTGCGTGGCTGCCAGCCGAACGATGACCCGCAAAAATGGTTGATTCTGGCCCAGCGCCTGCAAGACACCGAGCTGTTGCAAGGCACGCGCCTGCCCGAACCCTGGGACAGTCGCCGCCAGGCACAGCTGCTGGACATCTGGCAGGACCAGGGCGAAAGCGACAAGGTCATGGCCTGGCTCGCCGGCCAGCCACAGACGGCTGACGTGGTCAAACGCCGGGCCGAACTGGTGCAAGCCCTGGGTCGCAATACAGAAGCCGCGACGCTCTGGGAGCGACACTACCAGCAGACCGGCAACCTCGGCTCGCTCAATCAGGCAACGTATCTGGCGCTGAACGCCGGCCAGCGCGAACACGCGCAACAGTGGCTCGAAAACGCCTATGACCGTCATGGCGGCAAGTTGCCCGTTGCCCTGCTGCAACGGCTGGCGGGGCTCTATGCCTCGTCGACGCCGACCCCGGCGCAGCAGAAACGCATGGTGTCGCTGCTCAATCGCGTCGATCCCGCCACACGCGGCCAACTGCTGGCGCAACTGGCCGAGAAAGGTCAGTGCGACGCGGTGCAACAAGCCATTGGCGACCACCCGCAGGTCGCAGGCGACTATCGGGCCTTGGGCCGTTGCGCCATGCCGGATCGGCCGGGTGAAGCCGTCGTCTACTACCAGACCGCGGAAAAACTCGGCGACCGTGGCAGTCGTCTGCCGCTGGCGTATGCGCTGGAAGCGTCCGGCGATTCGTCGGGCGCCCTGGCCATCTGGCGCAGCCTGCCGGAGGCTGAGTTGAGCGATAACGCCAAACTGACGGCCAGTCGCAGCGCCCTCACCGCGGGCGACACGCAGCTCGCAGAACGTTACTGGCAACACAGTCGCGCCCGAGGGGCCAATGATTGGGCGCTGGGCGCGGCGATTGCCGACGCGCGCGGCGATCATCTCGAAGCATTGCAACGTCAGCGATCAGCCTTGCAGCAGACGCCGGATGCCGGGCATTTCTACGCAGCGTCGGTCACCGCGCAAAAGGCCGGCGAACGGGAACAAAGCACCGCGTGGCTCGCCGAAGCCGTGCGTCGCGAGCCGGACAACCCGCGCTATCGCGCCGATTACGGCATGCGTCTGGCGGGGGCCGACACCCGGGAACAGCGCGCCCACGCCATCCCTTATCTGCAAAGCGCCACCCGTGATTTTCCGGAAGACTATCGCCTCGGCGAAACCCTCGCGTTGCGTTATGACGAAGTGAAGGACAGCGCGGCGGCGCGCAAGGAATTGCGCCGGGTCATTGACCTGGAACAGCACCCGGTAGCCGCCGACGATGAGGACGGCAGCATGGAAGCCAGGCGTTATCGCCAGCGCCGCGCTCACGAAACCCTGTCCCGTCGCGACAGCCGCACGCTGGCCAGCACCTGGTCACCGGCCGGCGTCTCGACCAACGACAGCTTCCGCCCCAACGGCACCCTGCGCGACAGCTCACGACGCGCTACCTCACAGAACGTACAAGTGGCGATCTGGGACCATGCGCTCGGCGAAGAGCCGAGTCGCGCCGGCAGCACGTTGTCGGTTTATGGCCGCGTACTGCTCGGCGGTCAGGGTCGATCGAGTTACGGCGAATCCCTCGGCACCGGCGTGGGTCTGCGTTACAAGCCCTGGGGCACGGCGAACATCAACTTCTACGGCGAGCTCTACAAACAGAGCTCGTTCGATGCCAACGACAATCAGCGCCTGAGCCTGGGTCAATTGCTGATTCCTGAAAAACTCGCCGACCAGTTCAACGATCACCGCCAGGACGGTCACACCAGCACCGATTACCTGTTGCGCGCCACGGCCTCGTTTCTTGATCAGGGGCGGTTCCGCAACGACTGGCGCATTGATGAAAACGATTGGGAGGAACGTTTCCTCTACCTCGACGCCGCGTGGTGGACCAAGGCCGGTGATCACCAATGGCTGTCGCGCTTCCAACAAGGTCACACCTGGAAGTTGCCGTTCAACGGTGCGCAAACCGTCATGCCGTACGGCTTTCTCGAGTTCGCCAGCCAGGACCCGAACAATGACTGGCGCCAGGACCTGCGCACCGGTATCGGCCTGCGCTGGCAATGGTGGTTCGACGACGACATCTACAACGCTTACCGCGCGCACCTGACGGTTCGTACCGAGTATCAGCAATCCCTCAGCGGCAACCTGTATGAAGGCGGTAACGGTGTGTTGCTGGGTGTGGAGTTGAATTTCTGATGACGCGTTTTCTCCTGGTTCTTTGCCTGTTAATGAGCAGCACAATGGCCCGCGCCGATGAGCGGATTTTTTACCAACCCCTGAACGTCGACGCCAGTCTGAGCCAGGCGCAATGGCAACGGATCTGGCAGGACACCGCCCAACAAGGCGTGCAGACCGTCATCGTGCAATGGACGGCGTACGGTGATTCAAACTTCGGTGGCGTCGATGGCTGGCTCGCCAACAGTTTGAAACTGGCCCACGAGCAAGGCCTGAAACTGGTACTGGGCCTGAACATGGACCCGGCCTATTACCAGCGTATCGATGAGCTGGACAGCGCAGGGCTCGCGGCTTATTGGCAGGTGCAACTCGGGCAGTCACTGGCCCAGCAACAGCGGCTGCGCCAGGACTGGAAGCTGCCGGTCAGCGGTTGGTACCTGCCGATGGAGCTCGATGACTTTCACTTCCTGGCGGTCGAGCGACGGCAAACCCTACAGCGCCAACTCAAGGATTTCGCCGGCAAACTGGACGCACCGCTGCACGTCAGCGCCTTCACGGCCGGCAAACTTGCGCCACAGGTCAATGGCCAGTGGCTCGATGGGCTGACGAGCGTGGGCGTTCAGGTGTGGTGGCAGGACGGCGCGGGCACCGGGCGTTTACCACCACTGGTGCGCAACGGCTACACCAGCGCGCTGCCCTGCCCGGTCGGCATCGTGCGCGAAGCGTTCCGGCAGGTCAGCGCCGAAGGCCAACCGTTCCGCGCAGAGCCGGCCGCCCCGGACGCTTCCTCGGCAGGTTGCCATCCGACGGCGGTGTTTTCCCTGCGTTATCGACCGTGGGGCAAGGTGATTCTCGACAACCAGCGCAAGCAATAGGTCGGCGATGTACAAAACCATTGAAGATGAAGTCCTGAAAAAAGCCGCGCCGGCGGCACTCAAGGCTGAATTCATCCAGCATGAATTCGAGCGGCTGCATAAATTCTGCCTGCTGATTTATGTCGCCAGCATCGTTATCTGGGTGCTCTTCGATCTGATTGTCAGCTTCATCGGTGACCAGGGTTTTACCTGGCTGTCGATGCTGTTTCTCGGGGTATTCACGATCCTGGCGATTGTGCTGCTGTTCACCCGCAAGGCTCGGCATTTCCACGTATTGAACCTGATGTTCGTCTTCGCCATGACCTTGGGCATTCGCCTGGTAATCGACGGCTTGCCCGCCGATTTTCAGCCCGCCTGGCTGGTACTGGCCGCTGCGAGCACGCTGTACAGCGCGTCGGTTTTGCCGCTGAGCCGCTGGTCCTTCTACGGTGCGCAAATCATCACCTGGCTGCTGCTCAACCCGTTCTACGACACCCACTTTCACGTGCTTGAGCTGCGGGGAATGATGACGGTCTGCTACGCCGGTTTTCTTTGTGCGATGACCGTCTACAGCTTCCTGAAATTGCGCGAGGCCAAACTCTACAACTTCATTATGTCCCGGCTGCTGCTGGATCAAGCCTACATCGACACGCTGACCGAGATCCCCAACCGTCGCTCGTTCATGGCACGCGCCGACAAGCAGTTGCAAGCCGCGCCACGGGAATCCGACCATTACCTGGCAATGATCGATATCGACAACTTCAAGAAGGTCAACGACGTGTTCGGCCACGACATTGGCGACGAGGTGCTCAAGCGCGTTGCCGCGGACATCAAAGCGGTGATGGCCGACTTTGAATACGCGCGACTGGGTGGTGAAGAGTTTGCGATTTACCTCGCCGGTGTGCGCCGTGAAGACGTCGCCGCCCTGGCCGGCGATCTGTGCAGGGTGGTCCGCGAACGAACCACCCTGCACCCGGTGACCATCAGCATTGGCCTGGCGCGGGTCGCGGAGAGCGACACGCTGAATCAGGCGCTGGTGAAAGCGGATGAGGCGTTGTATGAGTCAAAACATTCGGGGAAGGATCGGTATACGTTTCATCAGTGATGAGCGTATTCGCGAGCAAGCTCGCCTGGATAACGCGGTGTACCTGGATAAATAACGATTTCAAAGGAATCGACAATGGCCGTTGACCAACCCGCCCCCGCCCTGAAGGAAATCTTCAACGCCGAGCGCCTCAAACACATCGCCACAGAGATGACCGCGGTCTACCCCGACTTCAACGCCAAAGCCTTCCTCAAACTGGCCAACGACGGACTGGCCGAGCTGTCGATCATGCAGCGCATGGCCCGGGTCAGCGAATCACTGCACGCCGTACTGCCGCTGGGTTTTGATGAGTCGCTGGAGGTATTGCGCGCCCTCGCCCCGCGCCTGAACAGCGGCTTCGTCAGCATCTCGCTGCCGCATTACGTCGCGACTTACGGCGCCCATGCTTTCGAACCGTCCATGGCTGCGCTCAAATACTTCACCACATTCGGCTCTGCTGAATTCGCGATCCGCTATTTTCTGCGCAGTGACCTCAAGCGCGCGTTGGCCGTGATGCACGATTGGTCGCTGGATGAAAACGAACATGTCCGGCGCCTGGCCAGCGAAGGCTGTCGCCCGCGCCTGCCGTGGTCATTTCGCCTGGAGCAGATCCAGGCCGACCCGAGCCTCGCCGCCGCGATCCTCGACAACCTCAAGGCGGACGCCAGCCTTTATGTGCGCAAGTCGGTGGCCAACCACCTCAACGACATCACCAAGGACCATCCCGAGTGGGTGCTGGACCTGATCGAAGGCTGGTCGCTGGAGAACAGGCACACCGCGTGGATCGCCAGACATGCACTACGCAGCCTGATCAAACAGGGCAACCAGCGGGCGCTGGCGATCATCGGCGCGAGCGGCAAGCCCGAGGTTGAAATCATTGATGTGAACGTTGAACCGGCCGTGATTGGCCTGGGTGAGAAAATCACCTTGTCCTTCAGCGTTAAATCCACGGTTGAGGACAGTCAGCGCCTGGTGATCGACTACGCCATCGATTACGTCAAAGCCAATGGCAGCACCTCGGCGAAGGTGTTCAAGCTCAAGGCATTGACGTTGCCCGGCCAAGCGACCGCCCTCCTCAGCCGTGGTCAGCACATCAAGGAACTCACCACGCGCAAGCACTACGCCGGCCGACACGCGGTGCACGTCCTGGTAAACGGCGAACGCCTCGCCAGCACGGCCTTCGAAATCCTCCCCTAAACACGCGATCCACTGTAGGAGCGAGGCTTGCCCGCGAAGAGGCCCTTGAGTCTGGTATCAATTTCAAAACCGCCTTCGCGGGCAAGCCTCGCTCCTACAAGGTGTCGGGGCCTCGCAGTAGATCCTGTTCTCGCTCACACAACTCCACCACGTAATCCCACAACACCCGCAACCGCACGGACTTGTGCAGCTCGCGACGAGTACTGATCCAGTAGCTGCGCTGGATGCTTTCGTCCGGCAACAACGGCACCAGCTGCGGATCGGCGCTGGCCATGTAGCACGGCAGCACCGCAATCCCCAAACCCGAGCGCGCCGCCTGTTGTTGGGCGATCACGCTGGTGCTGTGGAACACCACCTGCGGATTGCGGCAGAAGCTGTTGAGGAACATCAATTCCTGACTGAACAGCAAGTCGTCGACATAGCCGATCCACGCGTGGCGCCCGAGGTCTTCGCGGCTGCGCAACGGTGGCGCCCTGTCGAGGTAAGCCTGGCTGGCATACAGCGCCAGGCGATAGTCAGTGAGTTTGCGCGTGACCAGCATGTCGGCTGCGGGGCGTTCGAGGTGGATGCTGATCTCCGCTTCGCGGTTGAGGATGCTGACAAATCGCGGCACCGCCACCAGCTCCACTTCCAGCCCCGGATAGCGCTCGAACAAACCGTTCATGCGACTGGCGAGGAACATGATGCCCAGGCCCTCGGTCACCCCCACGCGAATCTTGCCCAGCGGCGCCGTCGATTGGGTGATCTCTTCCTGGGCCAGCAAGGCGACGTTCTCCATCGCTTCAGCGTGCTTGAGCAGCGCCTCACCCGCCGGCGTCAATTCATAACCCTGGGCGTGCTGGACGAACAGCGCCGTGCCGAGGCTTTTTTCGATGGCCTCGATGTGCCGGGCCACGGTGGCGTGGGTGGTGTTCAAACGGCGGGCAGCGGTGAGCAAACGCCCGCTGCGCTGCAATTCGAGAAAAAACCGCAGGTCATTCCAATCGAACATGAACCGTCCTTAGGGATACGCTGTTTAAAAACGCACAGCGGCTGCGCAAAAACTAACATTCTTTTGACGAAAGCTAACAACTAGGATGATCGACAACAAGAACAACAATACGAGGTCAGGGATGCAGACTTCCCTTGATGAATACGATTACATCGTGGTCGGGGCCGGGCCGGCGGGATGTTTGCTGGCCAATCGATTGTCGGCCAACCCGCAACACCGGGTGCTGCTGCTCGAAGCCGGCGGCCGCGATAACTACGCATGGATTCACATCCCAGTGGGTTACCTGTTCTGCATCGGCAACCCGCGCACCGACTGGTGCTTCAAGACCGAAGCGCAAGCAGGCCTGCAAGGTCGCGCCCTGAGTTACCCGCGCGGCAAGGTGCTCGGCGGCTGTTCCTCAATCAACGGCATGATCTACATGCGCGGCCAGGCCGGCGACTACGACGGTTGGGCAGCCGATGGTAATCCCGGTTGGCGCTGGGACGATGTGCTGCCGCTGTTCAAGAAAAGCGAAAATCATTTTGCCGGCGATTCGCAATTTCACGGCGCCGCCGGGGAATGGCGGATCGAGCGTCAGCGACTGTCCTGGCCGATTCTCGATGCGTTCCGCAGCGCGGCCGAACAAAGCGGCATCGCCAGCATCGATGACTTCAATCAGGGCGACAACGAAGGCTGCGGCTACTTTCAGGTCAACCAGAAGGCCGGGATTCGCTGGAACGCGGCCAAGGCATTTCTCAAACCGGTCCGCCATCGTCCCAATCTCACCGTGCTGACCGACGTTGAAGTCGACCGCGTGCTCCTGGAAAACGGCCGCGCGGCGGCGGTCAGTACGCGTTGGCAGGGTCAGGCGAAAACCTTCAAGGCGCGCAAGGAAATCGTCCTTTGCGCGGGTGCCGTCGGTTCGCCGAGCATCCTGCAACGCTCCGGCATCGGCCCTCGCCCGCTCCTGGAAAAACTGGGCATCGGTGTGGCCCATGAGCTGCCCGGTGTGGGCGGCAACTTGCAGGATCACTTGCAACTGCGGCTGATCTACAAATTGCAAAACGCGCGCACACTGAACCAGATCGCCGGCAGTGTGTGGGGCAAAATCGGCATGGGGCTGCGTTATCTGTATGACCGCAGTGGCCCGCTGTCCATGGCGCCGAGTCAGCTCGGTGCGTTTGCCCGCTCGGGGCCGGAGCAGACTTCGGCGAATCTCGAATACCACGTGCAGCCACTGTCGCTGGAGCGCTTCGGCGAGCCGCTGCATGCCTTCCCGGCCTTCACGGCGTCGGTCTGCGATCTGCGTCCGCAAAGCCGTGGGCGAATCGACATTCGCTCGGCCAACCCGCAGGACGCGCCGCTGATTCAACCCAATTACCTGAGCCATCCGGAAGATTTGCGCGTCGCTGCCGATGCGATCCGCCTGACCCGACGCATCGTTTCCGCGCCCGCCCTGCAAGCGTTCAAACCGGTGGAATACCTGCCCGGCGACAGTTTGCAGAGCGAAGAACAACTGCACGAAGCCGCCGCGCGAATCGGTACGACGATTTTCCATCCGGTCGGCACCTGCCGCATGGGCAATGACGGGGACGCGGTGGTCGATGCCGAATTGAAAGTCCACGGCATCCCCGGCCTGCGTATCGCCGACGCCTCGATCATGCCGCGCATCACCTCGGGCAACACCTGTTCGCCGACGCTGATGATTGCCGAAAAGGCCGCACAACTCATCCTCAACCCCGCCACAAGGAGCCTGACCTCACCGATGGAACTGGTGACCAATGCCTGACCTCCAAACACAAAACCTGTAGGAGCCGGCTTGCTGGCGAAAGCGGCGGATCATTCAACATCGATGTCGCCTGAGACACCGCTTTCGCCGGCAAGCCGGCTCCTACAGGGTTGTAGGTGGGGCACAAGAAATATGAACGACAAAGATCAACTGCAGGAGCTGGCTTGCCAGCGATAGCGGCGGATCAATCAACATCGATGTCACCCGATGCACGGACAGTAGCGGCACCCGCCCACAAAGCATGTGCCGACAGTGGAACAACAAAAACAATCACTGTGAGGGATACCGATATGTCAGAACACGTTCAATCTCTGGAAATCACGCGCAGCGCCGATGCCAGCCGTGACACCCGCAAAGTCATCTTCGCTTCGTCACTGGGAACAGTGTTCGAGTGGTACGACTTTTTCCTCTACGGCGCCCTCGCGGCGGTGATCAGCAAACAGTTTTTCGCCGGGGTCAACGACACCACCGCGTTCATTTTTGCACTGATGGCATTCGCCGCCGGCTTTATCGTGCGGCCCTTCGGTGCGCTGGTGTTCGGGCGGCTGGGGGACATGATCGGGCGCAAATACACCTTCCTCGCCACCATCGTCCTCATGGGCGTCGCGACGTTTTGCGTCGGGTTGCTGCCGACTTACGCGAGCATCGGCATCGCCGCGCCGATCATCCTCGTGGTGCTGCGCATGCTTCAGGGCCTGGCCCTGGGCGGTGAGTACGGCGGCGCTGCGACCTATGTCGCCGAACACGCGCCCATCGGCAAACGCGGATTCCACACCAGCTGGATTCAGTCCACCGCGACCCTCGGCCTGCTGCTGTCGTTGCTCGTGGTGCTGGGTTGCCGCTACTTCACCGGTGACCAGTTTGAAGTCTGGGGCTGGCGGATTCCGTTTCTGTTTTCCATCGTGCTGCTGGGTATCTCGACCTGGATTCGCCTGAGCCTGCACGAATCGCCCGCGTTCGTGAAAATGAAAGAGGAAGGCAAACTCTGCAAATCGCCACTGCGTGACTCCTTCGGCAAATGGGAAAACCTCAAGGTCGTGCTGATCGCGCTGTTCAGCATCAACGCCGGGCAAGCGGTGACGTTTTACGCGGCGCAGTTCTACGTGCTGTTCTTCCTCACCCAGTTCCTGAAAATGGACCCGGCCCTGGCCAACAGCCTGCTGATCGTCAGCGTGATCATCGGCGCGCCGTTCTTCATTTTCTTCGGTTGGCTGTCGGACAAGGTCGGGCGCAAACCGGTGCTGATGATCGGCCTGTTGCTGGCCACCGCGCTGTACTTCCCGATCTTCAAGACCCTGGCTCATTACGCCAACCCGGCGATCGACCAGGCCAGCCGGCAGGCACCGATTACCGTACTGGCCGACCCGGCGACGTGCACCTTCCAGTTTGATCCGGTGGGCAAGGCGAAATTTGACAGCCCGTGCGACAAGGTCAAAACCTTCCTGGTGAAACAGGGCCTGCCCTACAGCAGCGAAGCGGCCCCGGCCGGTAGCGGCGTGCAGGTCAGCGTCGGTGATGTGAGGCTTGAAGGCTTTGACGAAGCGGCTCTGCGAGGTGCGGTGACCCTGGCCGGGTATCCGTCAAAAGCCGACGTCCAGTTGATCAACAAACCGATGATCGTGGCGCTGATCGTCGCGCTGATCATCATCTCGGCCATGTGCTACGGACCGCTGGCGGCGTTGATGGTCGAGCTGTTTCCGACGCGCATTCGCTATACCTCGATGTCCCTGCCGTATCACATTGGCAACGGGTGGTTTGGTGGGTTCCTGCCGACGGTGTCGTTTGCGTTGGTGGTGTACACCGGGGACATCTTTTACGGGCTTTGGTACCCGGTGGTGATTACTGCGGTGAGCCTGGTGGTGGGGATGATCTGTTTGCGTGAGACCAAGAACGTGGATCTGGATACTAACTGAGGGTTGGTGTTTGGGTGGTTGGGGGCATGTCCGTTATTTCGGTGATGGCTGCTGGCGGTTTCGCCCTTACGGCGAGTCACTTGGAAGAGCCCCAAGTAACCAAGGGCTCTTGCCCCTTTCGTTCGGTGCCTCGCTGTGGCTCGGCATACCCTCGCTCCGGTCCTGCTCCGTGGGCCCGCCGCCATCGGCCATCCTTGGCCGGGGGCGGCTAACCCGGCATCCATGCCGGGTTGCCCACTGCGCAGAACCTCCACTCGGCCTCTCGAGGGGGCGCTCAGATCAAAAGCTGAAGGCGAGCTAACGCTCGGCCTGATGAGTGGTGGGAATCAAAAGCGTATGGGGTTCCCTGTAGGAGCCGGCTTGCCGGCGAAAATCGTTTGGACACTGCGTTCATTCAGACAGCCCGCGTTATCGTTGACGTCAATCGCCAGCAAGCTGGCTCCTACAAGGGAAATGCGTATGTGTCTGGATAAATACGATCAACTGTAGGAGCCGGCTTGCTGGCGATAGCGGTGGATCAGTCGACGCATGTATTGGCTGGACGGACGCCATCGCCAGCAAGCCGGCTCCTACAAGGGAATGTGCAAACATCCAACATTAGTGCAGCCACCATGATGTGGGAGTGTGCACACGACCAAAGAGCCAGGTCGGCTTTCAGGCCGCCTCGGCGGCTGTGGCGGTCGTCGCCCCCTCGAGAGGCCGAGCGCAGGTTCTGCGTAGTGGGCAACCCGGCATGGATGCCGGGTTAGCCGCGCACGGCCAAGGATGGCCGATCGCGGCGGGCCCACGGAGCAGGACCGGAGCGAGGGTATGGCGAGCATTAGCGAGGCACCGAACGAAAGGGGCAAAAGCGCTTGGTTACTTGGCGCTTCTCCAAGTGACTCGCCGTAAGGGCGAAACCAATAGCCGCCGTTACCCCAATAACGGATATATCCCCCCCAAAAAACCCAAACACCCAACACCGCGAAAAACAGAATTACCGCAAACACGAGCCGTTTTCGCTACTCTGGCTCAAAGCACCCATCGCCCCGCCACTCACCCGACCGAGGCACCATGATCATTTCATCCGCATCCGACTATCGCGAGGCAGCCCGCCGCAAACTCCCCCGGTTCTTGTTCGATTACATCGATGGAGGCGCTTATGCGGAGCACACACTGAGGGCCAACAGCGCCGACCTGACGGGCATCAGCCTGCGTCAGCGCATTCTGAAAAACGTCGAAACCCTGAGCCTGCAAACCACCCTCTTCGACCAGCCCCTCGCAATGCCGATCATCCTGGCGCCGGTAGGCCTGACAGGCATGTTCGCCCGTCGAGGCGAAGTACAAGCCGTGAAAGCGGCGCAAAACAAAGGCATTCCCCTGTGCCTGTCGACGGTCTCGGTGTGTTCGATCGAGGAAGTCGTGGCGCAAAGCCAACAATCCATCTGGTTCCAGCTGTACGTGCTGAAAGACCGGGGCTTCATGAAAAACGCCCTGGAACGGGCCAAGGCTGCCGGGGTGAAGAACCTGGTGTTTACCGTCGACATGCCCACGCCCGGCGCCCGCTACCGGGATGCGCACTCGGGCATGTCCGGGCCGTTTGCGTCATCGCGGCGAATACTTCAGGCGATGACCCGACCCGACTGGGCCTTCAACGTCGGCGTCATGGGACGCCCGCACGATCTGGGCAACATCTCGAAGTACCTTGGCAAAGCCGTCACGCTCGAAGACTACATGGGCTGGCTGGCGAACAACTTCGACCCGTCGATCAGCTGGAGCGATCTGGAGTGGATTCGTGACTTCTGGAAAGGCCCGATGATCATCAAGGGCATTCTCGATCCTCAGGACGCGCGAGACGCCGTCAGCTTTGGCGCGGACGGCATTGTGGTGTCGAACCACGGAGGACGACAACTGGACGGCGTGCTTTCCACCGCCAAGGCATTGCCGCCCATCGTACAAGCGGTGGGGAATGATCTGACGGTGCTGGTCGACTCGGGGATCCGCTCGGGGCTCGATGTCGTGCGGATGCTGGCCCTGGGCGCGAAAGGTGTATTGCTGGGGCGATCCATGGCCTATGCCCTGGCCGCCGATGGTCAACGCGGGGTGGAAAACATGCTGGATATTTTCGCCAAAGAGATGCGCGTGGCCATGACGTTGACCGGAGTGACCTCGATTGCTCAGATCGATGAGTCGACGCTGGTGCAGGCGGTTCGTGAACTGAACGCTTGATCGTAAAAACGCCCTGTCGATGCAGGGCGTTTTCAATCACTCGACGTCTTTGAGAATCTCGAACTTCACCTGATCGGGATAGAACGCAATGTAGCCCCGAATCTGTTCTACCGACACTTTGGGATCTTCATAGCTCCACGCCGCATTCGCGCCCTCATGCCCCGGCACCTGCAGGCTGAAATAGCTCGCATCACCCTTGTAGGGGCAGTAACTCGTGTGGTCGGTGCGGGCAAAATACTTCTCGTCGATATCCTCCCGGGGCACGTAGTACACCGGAGGGTAATTGGCCTCCAGCAGCACCAGCGCGCGCGCCGACGCAGCCACCTGAATGCCGTGAAACTTCACCAACAGACAGCCGGGCTGCTCGGCGATGGTAATGACAGGGCTAGGACCGGAGCTTTTCATGAAATGCGTTCCTCGGGACGGTGAAAAACCTGTGGGAGCGTGCGATGCGGCAATCCGACTTGCCCGCAATGGGTCGCACAGAGCCCCAAAACTTGAGAACACAGCTTTGTCAGGTATAACCCAGATTTCATCAGCGCGACGGCTTCACAGCCGAACGGGGCGCTGAAGCTATCCGTCGGTGGACCGGCACAAGCGCATAGGCGGATAACGTCAAATGTAGAAGCGAGATGCCGTTCGTTGCAATGAGTCGAAACGCACGAGCTGTACATCCATACAGATAAAGATTGCTCCATCGCTCATCAGCCGCCATTCTGTGCACCTCCCGGCAGTTGATGAACGATGGTGGTTATGCGGTTGTACCTCTGTGAAAAACCTTCCCAGGCCAAAGACATTGCGGCCGTGCTCGGCGCCCGGCGTCGCGGCGACGGCTGCTGGTTGGGAACGGACGTCACGGTGACCTGGTGCATCGGCCATCTGCTGGAAACCGCGCCACCGGATGCCTACGACGCACGCTACAAGCGCTGGGTGCTGGCGGATCTGCCGATCATTCCGGACAAATGGAAAATGACCGTCAAACCGCGCACCGCCAGTCAGTACAAGGCCGTCAAACGTTTGCTCGGCGAGGCCGATGAATTGGTGATCGCCACCGACGCCGACCGTGAGGGCGAAATGATCGCCCGGGAACTGGTGGAGCATTGCCGTTATCGCGGGCCGATCCAGCGGTTGTGGCTGTCGGCGCTGGACGATGCGTCAATCCGCAAGGCATTGGCTGCGCTGAAGCCGGGGGCGGAGACCTTCAGCCTTTATCATTCGGCATTGGGCCGTTCACGGGCCGACTGGCTGATCGGCATGAACATGAGTCGGTTGTTCACGCTGCTGGGGCGCCAGTCCGGTTATCAGGGCGTATTGCCGGTCGGTCGAGTGCAAACGCCGACCCTGCGCCTGGTGGTGGACCGCGACCGCAGCATCGCCGATTTCGTCCCCGTGGCTTACTGGGCCATCGACGTGCAGCTGCTGCACGATGGCACCGCGTTCACCGCACAGTGGCGTGCGCCGTCCGACGTTTGCGACGATCAGGATCGCTGCCTCAATCAGGCACTCGCTCAACAAGCAGCGGCGGCGATTGGCAACGCGGCGAGCGCCCGGGTGATCAAGCTGCGCACCGAGCGCATGCGTGAAGTGGCGCCGTTGCCGTTCGATCTGGGCACCTTGCAGGAAGTCTGTTCGAAGAAACTCGGGCTTGGCGCTCAGGAAACCCTCGACATCGCCCAGGCACTCTACGAAACCCATAAAGTCATCACCTACCCTCGCAGCGACTGCGGTTACCTGCCGGTGAGTCAACACAGTGAAGCGCCCGGAATTCTCGCCGCCCTGCGGCAAGCAGATCCGACGCTGAACGCCTTGCAGGACTACCTTGAACCGCAACGGCGCTCACGGGCCTGGAATGACGCCAAGGTCAGCGCTCACCACGGCATCATCCCCACGGCTGCGGCAAAGAACCTGGATCGACTGGTGGGCAAGCAGCGAGCGGTCTACACGCTGATCCGCGCGCGGTATCTGGCGCAGTTTCTGCCCAACCATGAATACGACCGGACCCAGGCCGACTTCGACTGTGCCGGCGAAGCCTTGCGCGCGGTCGGCAAGCAGATCGTCGAACCCGGCTGGAAACGCGCCCTGCCCGAGGCCCTTGCTCCGGCCAAGGGCCGCGAAGTACCGGCGCCGCAAACACTGCCGACATTGAGCGAAGGCCGTGATTGCGCGGTGGCCGAAGTGAAGCTCAAGGACCTTTGGACGCAGCCACCCAAACCGTTTACCGAAGGTGATTTGATCAAGGCGATGAAGAACGTCGCTAAGCTGGTGGAGGATCCACTGCTGAAACAGAAACTCAAGGACACCACCGGGATCGGCACCGAGGCCACCCGCGCCTCGATCATTCAGGGCCTGCTCGACCGTGGTTATCTGATCAAGAACGGCAAGGCCCTGGCCGCCACCCCGGCGGCGTTCAGCCTGATCGACGCCGTGCCGCGCGCGATTGCCGACCCTGGCACCACGGCGATCTGGGAGCAGGCGCTGGACATGGTGCAGAGCGGCGAAATGAGCCTGGAAGAGTTCGTCACCAAACAAGCAGCGTGGATGAGCAAGCAGGTTGCCCGCTGCTCCGGCCTGAGCCTGACCATCAGCGGGCCTGCAAGCCCTGCCGGGCGAGGTGCCACACCCTGGAAAAACAAACGCAAGCCGGCCAAACGCAAGCCATCGACCGGCGCCAAACGTGCAGCAAAAACGCCGGGTAAAGCTTGATGGCACTTCGACTGGCCAGCGATGGTCTAGTGTTCTTCAAGCCCGGCTACAGCCCTGTTTCCTGAAAAGGCATCGACCATGATTATCGTGCACCACCTGAACAACTCCCGCTCCCAGCGCATTCTGTGGCTACTGGAAGAACTGGCCATCCCTTACGAACTGAAGCTCTATCAGCGCGATCCGAAAACCAACCTGGCCCCGCCGGAACTGAAAGCGATCAACGCCCTGGGTAAATCGCCGGTCATCGAAGACGGTACCCAGAAGCTGATTGAGTCCGCCGCAATTATCGACTACCTGATTCGTCGCCATGGCGAGGGGCGCCTGCAACCCGATCCGTCCACCCCGGCCTACGATGAATACGTGCAGTGGCTGCATTTCGCCGAAGGCTCGGCCATGTTGCCGCTGATGTTGAACCTGTATGTCGGACGTCTCGGTGAAGCCGGCGCACCGCTGCATCCACGGATCAACTCGGAAGTAGCCAACTACCTCGGCTATCTGAACACGGCACTGAACCAGTCCGATTACCTGCTGGGCAAGGAATTCAGCGCAGCCGATATCCAGATGAGTTTCATAGGTGAAATCGCCCGCGCCCAAGGCAAGCTCGGCGACTACCCTCATGTAGCGGCCTGGGTCGAGCGCTTCCAGGCGCGCCCGGCCTATCAAGCCGCACTGAAGAAAGGCGGAAAATACGACTTCGCGCCTCACTGATTGATTTCGCTCTGAACAGGAGCCAGCCCGCATGCCCTCGATAGAACTGCACGCCGCTCAGCGCGACGAACTGGAAACGCTCGAAAACCTGATGCAGTTCTATATGTACGACCTCAGTGAGTGGCTGCCGCTCAAACTCGGCGGGCATGGCTTCTTCCACATCCAGCCGCAACAGGACTACTGGCGCAACCCCGCAACCCGCCCGTTCCTGATCAAGGTCGACGGGGAGCTGGCCGGTTTTGTGACCGTGGATGACAACACCCATCTGCCTGGCGCCCAGAACAACATCGGCTACCTTTTTGTCAGCCGACGCTTTCGTGGCCAAGGAGTCGCGACGTTTGTCGTTTCTACCCTCTTGAGCCAGCTGCCCGGGCAATGGCAGATTTTCCACATCGACGCCAACCCGCCTGCACGGCAGTTCTGGGCCCGTGTGATGCCACACCTCACGGGTGACGCGTTCTCCCGGCATCATCAGCCAGTAGACGGTTATCCCTGCACCTTTTACCGCTTCCAAAGCGCGCCGCCCTCGTCCTGAGGGGCGCTTTCTCCCTGCTGCTTTCTAATTCCAAACAGCTTTGTCCGACAATATGTAGTGACTGAAAATAATCACTACAAAACCGTTGACGCCTCCGATTTGCCCTTGCATGATGCAGACATCTCCCCGATCGGGAGTACAGCAACATGTTTGAGCAAGCTCGTCTGACCGCCGAGCTGTTTTTCCCGGATACACGCTGCCCACAAGGCAGATTGAAGAAGCTGACCTGGCCCGAACGTCCAGTACAAGGACGAGAAGCGCTGGCGATCAATCCTCATGAAGCTTGTGGCCGACCCTGAAAACGTCGGCAGTGGCCTGAAGGTATTCGCTGCTTCTCTTCGTTGTGACGCTATTGCGTAGCAGTTATTCAACACGACTACATGCAACAGACGCGGAACCCCGTCACTTTCGACGGCCGAACGCTGACGTCCTGGTTTCGGTGCCAGGGATCAACTAACCGATGGGCTACTTGTATTAGCGAATCAACTTTGAAAGATCACCAAATGGTCAAGGGGCATATTATGAATCTGAACAATCAACCTACTATCGATGAACTGGCTCGTATGTTCGCTGCGCAAAAAGACAGCCACGACAGCCACATTTTGTGGATCAGCAAATCGGGCCAGGTTCATATCGATTGCCTGTCGCCGCATGCCCATGAAGCCGAGTTCGACCAGAACAACCAGAACCTGTTGGCCCGACTGAAAATGTACCGTCGCGGCCAGGGTTATGTCGGCAAGAAAGCTGCAGCCGACAAAGACTTCATCGGCAATGTCCTGCAAACGCTGAAGCAGGCCTGGGACTCGATGCAGAACCAGAATGAAGTTCGGGTGATTGATCGGTTCTACTGATAAACCCAATGATGTAGGAGCCGGCTTGCCGGCGATGGACTCAACGACACCGTGGTGAAACAGTCAGTACGCGTTATCGTTAACGACCATCGCCGGCAAGCCGGCTCCTACAATGATCTGAATGGGTGTTCAAACCAATGAAGGCCCCATAAAAAAGGCCCCGCTCGAATAAACGAGCGGGGCCTTTTGTTTGTCTCCGGTTTGCCAAACAAAGCTATTGTTAAGCGTATCCGCTGTTGGTCACTGGAGACTTGCGATGAAAAACAAGCTGATATTCCCGCTGTTGCTGGTTCTGACAAGTGTTGCTCAGGCAAACAGCGTCGACGGTGTCCCGTCATTCGCGGTGGAGTGCCCCGGCAAGTTTCTCGTCCAGGCGGATCAGGATGGGCCGGTCATGATCAACGGCAAGGAAGCAGACACCAAAATCATCAGTGAGCGCCGCTTCGAAGCCAAGGGCTCCGGCATCACCTTGTCAATTGTCCTCGCCGATGACGATTCGGTCGCCGTGACCTCCTCCGGCAAGGCCTCCAACGGCGTATGCCAGTCAGTGGATGACTGACGTCGCCTCAACGGTTCCCAGCAACAGTTCCATGAAGGCCACCGACGCCGCGCTGTGGTAGTTGTTTTTACGCCGCAGCAGCGCGGCCCCGCGTTTGGGCGCCTCCCCCAGCAACGGGATCCTGCGTAACGCGCGGTCCTGAGTGGCGATGGGTTCCGGAAGGATGGTGGCAATCGCCGTGTGGCGGATGACTTCCAGCAAGGTGCTGACCGAGTTCACCTCAATGGCCACTTTTGGCGTGATCTGCTGCTCAGCGAAATACTCATCGATTCGGGTTCGGGTGACGAAGTCCGTGGCCAACAGGGCAAATTCCAGCTGGGCCACCGCTTCAGCGGATAACGCGACACGGCTTTCGTACAACGGATGATCCCGCCCGACCATCACGCCCAGCGTCTCGGTAAACGCCGGGATCGACTCGATGTCGGCATTCCTGACCTGATCAAACGCAATGGCGATGTCCAGCGAGTCATCCAGCAGCCCGGCCTCAATGTCGTCCATCGACAACTCGAAAATCTCCAGGTGAATGTTCGGATAGCGCGCCACGTAGTCGCGCACCAATGGCCCGACCAGATACGCCATGAACGTCGGCGTCATCGCCAATCGCAACGTCCCCCGGGACAAGTCCTTCACGTCATGCAACGCCCGTTTACCCGCCTCCAGCTCCACCAGCACCCGCCGAGCGCACTCGATGTAGGCCTCACCCGCATCGGTCGGCTTGACCGTGCGCGAGGTGCGGTCGAACAGGCTCACGCCGAGGGCTTCCTCCAGTTGGCGGATCTGTTGCGACAAGGTCGGTTGGGACACGTGCAATGCCTCGGCAGCACGGGTGAAGCCGCCGTGGTCGGCGACCGCCAGCAAGTAGCGCAAATGTCGGAGCAACATCGGGATCAACCTATAGGCAGGGCTTATGCAATGCATTGTATATCGGTCTTGGACGCTATGAATCAATCGGCAGAAGATTGCTTCACACCCAAGCAGTACTCAACCCGATAGGAGATTCACCATGCAACAGTCCCACGCTTACAACGACCCGAGCCTGGCCCTGACCACTTCGATCCTCGATGCCAAGGCGCGTAAGAACCTGTCGTGGCAGGACCTGACCGACGGCACCGGCCTCGGCCTGGCCTACGTCACCGCCGCCCTGCTCGGTCAGCACCCACTGCCGGAAAGCGCCGCCAAAGTGATTGGCGAGAAGCTCGACCTGGACGCCGACACCGTGGCCCGCCTGCAAATCATTCCACTGCGCGGCAGCCTCTCTGGCGTGCCGACCGACCCGACCATCTACCGCTTCTACGAAATGATCCAGATCTACGGCACCACGCTCAAAGCCCTGGTTCATGAACAGTTCGGCGACGGCATCATCAGCGCGATCAACTTCAAGCTCGACATGAAAAAAGTCGAAGACCCGGAAGGCGGCTCCCGCGCCGTGATCACCCTCGACGGCAAGTTCCTGCCACTGCGTCCTTTCTGACTTGATCCCGGCCCGCACTAAAGTGCGGGCCAGTTCCAGAACCCCGCTTGTTTCTTTGTTCACCACATTGGTCTGGAGGATGCCCCATGAAAAAAATTCTGTTGGTGCTGTCGTTGTTAGCGGGCATGTCTGCCCAGGTTCACGCAGAAGAAACGGCCGTCGCGTACGAGTACGGCATGAAACTGGACATCGCGCATGTCGTGAGCATCACGCCGATTGCCGATGAATGCGGGGTCGTCCCTGTGAAAATGACGTACCAGGACTCCACAGGCGCCACCCACATTCTGGACTACAGCGTGTTTGGCACCGGCTGCTCGAACTGATCCCCCCATCATTTGAAAGGAAATTCCCCATGAAAGCGCTCATCGACGGTTTTTTGAAGTTCCAGACGGAAGCCTTCCCACAGCGGACCGACCTGTTCAAACACCTGGCCACCACGCAACACCCCGGCACGCTGTTCATCACCTGTTCCGACAGCCGTGTCGTACCGGAACTGCTGACCCAGCAAGAACCCGGCGAACTGTTCGTGATCCGTAACGCCGGCAATATCGTGCCCTCCTACAGCCCGCATCCGGGCGGTGTATCGGCCACGGTCGAATACGCGGTGGCCGTACTGGGCGTCACCGACATCGTGATTTGCGGCCATTCGGATTGTGGCGCGATGACAGCCGTCGCCAGCTGCAAATGCATGGATCACCTGCCCGCCGTCAGCGGCTGGTTGCAACATGCGGAATCGGCGAAGGTCATCAACGAATCCCGGCCTCATGCCAGCGACGCGGCGAAAGTGAGTTCGATGGTGCGGGAAAACGTGATCGCGCAACTGGCGAACATTCAAACGCACCCGAGCGTGCGACTGGCTCAGGAAAAAGGCCTGCTGAACCTGCATGGCTGGGTCTACGACATCGAAACCGGTTCGATCGATGCACTGGATGCCAACAGCCGCACGTTCGTGTCGCTGGCCGAACGCCCGAGCACGTGCGCCGTTCACGGCAAAGCGGTTGAAGCGGCTTGATCCGTGTACCAGAGGGCCATCGCCCTCAGCTGGCACCTTGCAGCCAATCAGCATCCGCGCTCAATAACCGCGAAGTGAAAATGCAGCGCGCCCGATTCACGGAAGCGCTGCACCCCGCTTTATTTGTCTTCCGGTTTGGCTGACGAGGATGGCCGGATCTCCGGGTTTTCCTCGGCGTTGGGCGGTGTTGGAAAGCTTCCAGGCGTGAACACGTGAGTCAGCAATTCCCTGGCATCGATTTCATTGACACCACTGACCGTGCGAGCCAGCGCAACAGCCTGCTCACATTGCTTATGCGTGTTGACGCGACCACTCAACATCACCATTCCCGCGAGGGTTTTGACATGGACTTGCAGGCCAAGGGTCGGATCGGCCAACGCCAAGGCCGACTTCACCCGGGCTGTCAGCCACGCGTCATGCGCGGCCAATTCCAGCTTATGAGAGTAATGATCGAAGGATTGAAGTTTCATGGCGGACCCCTGTCTCAAGACGCAGTCGCAGACACCCTTAATTATAGTGCGGTCTGCGCTTGAGGTCGGGTTGTCAGCGTTTGACCGACAGATCGATCTGCGTCATGCGACTACGGATCGTGAACACACCGTCGCCCGAGAGAATCGCGCTGCGAGCGAACAGGCGACCACTCTCCCAGTTCGAAAGCCCCAGTTCCGGCTTGTTCAGCGCGTACTGCCCGTCAACCCAACGGGTAATCCCGTTGCCGACAAAAGGTGCGTTGACCGCGTTGTAGAAGCGCTCATGCGCCTCGGCATCTTCACTGATCAACGACACGGTGAATTGCGGGCTGTAGCGATTGAACAAGGCGATGGCCTGGCCCAGGTCGTCGACGATCTTGAGGCTAACTTCCGGGGTTTCTTCCCACTCCCACTCGCGGCCCAACTGGTCTTCGGGCAGTGGTTCGGCCAACGCTTCAGTCTGGTAGCCGTCAGGACGATAGACCTCGACGGTTGCACTCCGCCAACGGCCAGGCAAATACGTTTCGCTGCCCTCGACGATGTGCAACTTGCAGCCCTCTTCCCGGGCGCTGCCGGCTTTTTCCAAGGCGTCCAGAAACAGCGGCACCAGTTCGGCGGCGCGGTCGCGGTGGATCAGGCAGACGTTCAGGGTGTTGCAGACTTTACGGTCCAGGGAATTGCGCACGACGGCGGCAAAACGCTTGGCGTCGGCGTCCTTGTCGGCGACCAGCCAGGCGCCACCGGTGCCATGCAGGCTGACGGCAGTGCCGACCTGTTGCGCGATGCTGCCCAACTGACTGACCGCACGCCCCGAACCACGGGCCACCGCCAACGACAGACGACGGTCGGCGAACATGGCCCAACCGGCGGCGTGATTGACGCTTTCCACCAGCGACACTGCGCCCACCGGCAAACCGGCCTCACTCAATGCCGGATTCAACGCGTGGGTGACAATGGCTTGCGCCGTGCCCAAGGCATCGCTGCCAATGCGCAGCACCGCGGTGTTGCCGGTGCGCAACACGCCGGCGGCGTCGGCGAAGACATTCGGCCGGCCCTCGAAGACGAAGGCGACGATGCCCAACGGCGAAACCACCTGCTCGACTTTCCAGCCGTCATGCTCGACGCAACTGATCACTTTGCCGCGCGTGGCTGACGCATCGCGCCAGGCCCTGAGGCCCGCGATCATGTCACGACGCATGCGCTCATCGGCCAGCAACCGTGTGGTGGAGCGTCCACGCGACTTGGCCCATTCGATGTCGGCCCGGTTGGCCGCTTCGATCAAGTCCCAGCAGTCCTGGTTTTCCAGGCGTTGGGCAAAAAGGTCGAAAAACGCACTGATCGCCTGATCGGAAACGGCGGACATCGCCGTAAACGCCGCTTCAGCCCGCTCGATCGCGACCGCCGCCGCTTTCTGGTCCGCAACGGGAATCAGCAACAACTCGCCGCTGACCTGCTCCACCAACAGGTGGTCCCCGGGCTGAAAGCGCAAGGCCAGTTCGGGGCTGACCACAGTAACGCGGTTACCAGCGAAAGGGATTGGCGTGCCAGCGACTAGACGTTCGAGCGCAAGAGACATGAAGCGGTTTCACCATGCAATGGGCGGTCAGAAAATGTATAGCAAAATTTCTGGAGCGTCATTAACCGGTGGCCATCCGGCGCATTTCGTTCGATTGCAAAACCGTACGCAAATCCCCTGTAGGAGCCGGCTTGCCGGCGATGGACGTCAACGATAACGCGGGCTGTCTGAATAAACGCGTTGCCCCGACGGTTTTCGCCGGCAAGCCGGCTCCTACAGGGGAATGCGTACGAACAAAGAGACAGCTCGCCTCGGCGGCTGTGGCGGTAGTCGCGCCGGCCACAACCCCGCGCTATCAGAACACCGACCAGCCAATTCGCTGGCTCAACAACTCCAGCGCGGCCATGCCCACGAGTGAGTTACCGGCGGCGTTGAGTTCCGGCGACCAGACGCACACCGTGAACTGCCCCGGCACCACCGCGACGATCCCGCCGCCCACGCCGCTCTTGCCGGGCAAACCGACGCGATAGGCGAAGTTGCCCGCCTCGTCGTAGAGGCCGCTGGTGGCCATGATGGAATTGACTTGCTGGGTCTGGCGGCCGCTGAGGATCTGTTCGCCGCTGTGCTTGCAGAAGCCGTCGTTGGCCAGGAAGCAGAACGCCCGCGCCAGGTCCACGCAGCTCATGCGCAAGGCGCAATGGCTGAAGTAGCTGCGCAGCACCGCTTCGACATCGTTGTGAAAATTGCCGAAGGATTGCATCAGGTACGCCATGGCGGCGTTGCGCGCCCGGTGCTGGTATTCGGACTCGGCGACCTTGCCGTCCACCATGACTTGCGGATTGCCCGACAGGCGCCGGACGAAATCGCGCATCGACAAGGCCGGTGCGGCAAAGCGCGACTGATTGATGTCGCAAATCACCAGTGCGCCGGCATTGATGAACGGATTGCGCGGGCGCCCGCGTTCGAATTCCAGCTGCACCAGCGAGTTGAACGGCTGCCCGGAAGGCTCGTGCCCCAGGCGTTGCCAGATCGCTTCGCCGGAATGCTCGATGGCCTGCACCAGGCTGAACACCTTGGAAATACTCTGCACCGAGAACGGCGTGTGGGCGTCACCGGCGCAAAACAGCTCGCCGTCGTTGCCGTACACGGCGATACCCAGTTGATTGGCCGGCACGGTGCCGAGGGCAGGAATGTAGTCAGCCACCTTGCCCTGACCGATCAGGGGCCGAACTGCGTCAAGGATCTCGTTCAACAGCGCTTGCATGCCGGGTTCCGAAGTCTCGCCCCAAGGGATTGCGGGGACACTGACGCTAGACGCTGGTGGTCAGCAGCGGATCACAGTTGTGAATTGGAATGCCATTGTAGGAGCCGGCTTGCCGGCGATAGCGGTGGTTCAGTCGACACATTTATCGCCTGAACGGACGCTATCGCCAGCAAGCCGGCTCCTACAGGAGTTTGTGTAGGCCAAGGAAATTTCGGGGGTTACGTATCAGAGTGTGTACAGCCCCGTCCTTGACACACCCCGGCCATAAAACCCCACCCCAACGACACATCGCAGATACACCCGATTGATGAAATGTGCCTGTCGATTGGCTCAGCCGATCAAAGCGCTCAACTCACTCAATGCTACGGAGTATCACCATGTTCAAGCTCTCGACTTCCTCCCTGACCCTCGGCCTGATCATCGCCGGCGGCCTGGCCCTGTCCAACGTCGCGTCGGCCTCCGAGTCCGAAGCGTTCAGCATGAAACAGCTGGCCCACGGCTACAGCCAGGCCCACGCCGACACCGCGGAAAAACCGGCTGAAGGCAAATGCGGCGAAGGCAAGTGCGGCGCCGGCGAGTAACCCTTGCGCGGGGCCGCGAGCCCCGCATCCCTGACTGAACGGAGACCACGTCCATGAACTCTGCAATCTCGTCGGCCGTGAAAGGCCTGCACCTGAATCTCGACCGTGCCGGTAGCTGGCTCGCCCCATTGACCCTGCGGTTGTTCATTGCCTGGGAATTTTTCGAGTCAGGCCTGGAAAAATGGAATGGCGAAAACTGGTTCGCCGACATTCAGGATCGCTTTCCGTTTCCCTTCGACCAGATACCGGCGACGCTGAACTGGGAACTGTCGATGTGGGCCGAACTGCTTTGTGCCCTCGCCATCCTCGTCGGCCTTGGCACGCGGATTTCGGCCATCGCGTTGATCGTGGTCACCCTTGTGGCGACGGCCGCCGTCCACTGGCCGGCCGATTGGTCTACATTGAGTGAGCTTGCTCAGGGTTACTCCATCAGCAACAAGGGCTACGGCAACTTCAAACTGCCGCTGATTTACCTCGCCGCCCTGATGCCGCTGTTGCTCTCGGGTGCCGGCAAGCTCAGTCTCGATACGTTGTTGGCTCGCTTCTTCTGGCGTCGCAACCACCGCTGAGGCGCCGGCGTTTCGATAACGTACCTGCCACTCCCAATAGAACAGGAGCAATCGCCATGAGTCTCACTCTCTACGGTTTTGACGGCAGTACTTATGTGCGCACAGTGAAGATGTTGCTGGTGGAAAAAGACGCGGACTTCGAGCAGGTGCAGGTCAACGTGATCAAAGGGGAACCGCACCTGCCGGAGCATCTGGTGCGTCACCCGTTCGGCAAGGTGCCCGTCGTCGACCACGACGGCTTTCGGGTGATCGAAACCGGCGCGATCATTGCCTACCTGGACGAAGTCCTGCCCGGCCCGTCAATCACCCCGGACAACGCCCACGACCGTGCGCGCACCCACATGGCCCAGGGCATTTATGATTCCTACGGTTATGGCGCGCTGGTCTCGGTGTTCGGCTACCATCTGTTTCCCGACTTCATTGGCGGGCAGAATGAGGATTCGCGCCGCCAAGGCATCGAGAACTCGAAACGAGTGCTGCGCGAGTTGATGAAGATTAAAGGCACCGATCCGTATATCGCCGGCCTTGAACCGAGCATCGGCGACTTCTACCTGGCACCGGGTTGCGCCTACATCGCGATGACCCCGGATGCGCCGCAGGTATTTGCCGTGGACGGCTTCAACAGCTGGTGGAAACGGATGCAGGGGCTGACGAGCTTCAAAGCCACACAGCCGCATTAAGCTACGCCCCAACTCACTTGCGAAGACAGGAGCCACCATGAGCGTGACCACCCAATGGATCGAGATCGACAGCGCTGAAGGTAAATTCGGCGCTTACCTGGCGATTCCGCATACCCGCAAAGGCCCGGGGATTGTGCTGCTCCAGGAGATCTTCGGTGTGAATGAACACATCCGCTCGGTCGCCGAGCAATATGCCGCCGACGGCTACCTGGTAATCGTGCCGGACCTGTTCTGGCGCAACGGCCCGCGCATTGAACTGACCTACGACGAAGCCGGCTGGAAACGTGCCGTTGAATTGATGAACGCCACCGACGTCGGCAAAGCGCAGAAAGACATCGAGCTGGCCATCGACGCTTTGAAAGCACAACCGGGTCTGGATGGCGGCATTGCCTCCATCGGCTACTGCTTCGGCGGCTTGCTCTCCTACCACACCGCTGCCAATGGGCTGGTGGACGTGGCGATCGCCTATTACGGCGGCGGCATCCAGAACCAACTGGACCGCGCCGATGAAATCGAAGTGCCGCTGCTGATGCACTTCGGTGAACAGGACAGCCACATCCCGCTGGAAGCCGTGGAGAAAATCGCCGAGCGTTTCGACAACAACGATAACGTTGAAATCGTGGTTTACCCGGAAGCCGAGCATGGCTTCAACTGCTCGCATCGCGACAGCTACAACCAGCGTGCCGCGGCTGAAGCCCATGGCAATACGCTGATCTTCCTGGGCATGGAACTCTAAGACCGACACGCTTTTGGTAGGAGCCTGGCTTGCCGGCGATGGCGATTTCAAAGACGCCTTCGCCAGCAAGCCGGCTCCTACGGATCACAGGTGTGTTCGGGGTCGCGGGTTGACGCAAAACCTGTAGGAGCCTGGCTTGCCGGCGATGGCGATTTCAAAGACGCCTTCGCCAGCAAGCCGGCTCCTACGGATCACAGGTGTGTTCGGGATCGCGGGTTGACGCAAAACCTGTAGGAGCCTGGCTTGCTGGCGATGGCGATTTCAAAGACGCCATCGCCGGCAAGCCGGCTCCTACAAATCTCGGGTGTGTTCGGGATCGCGGGTTGACGCACAACCTGTAGGAGCCGGCTTGCTGGCGATGGCGATTTCACTGACGCCATCGCCGGCAAGCCTGGCTCCTACAGATCTCGGGTGTGTTCGGGATCGCGGGTTGACGCAAAACCTGTAGGAGCCGGCTTGCTGCGGGCGGCTTGCCGACGATGGCGATTTCAAAGACGCCTTCGCCGGCAAGCCGTGCTCCTACAGGTGAAGCGTTTACCGGTTGATCGTCATGACTTCCATAATCACAACTCTTCCGCTTGCGCAGTGTCGGCCAGCTTCGGCTGTGCGTTGCGCTCATGCACATGGCGATGCGGTGTCCGGTCGATGTTCAGGCTGAGGATTTCCGGACGGCTGTAGTGGCCGCGCCCATCCATCTGACGCTTGCGCACTTCGATCTGGAACAAGTCGATGTCGGCAATGACTTCACCTTCACCTTCGGTCAGTGCGCCGACGACTTCACCTTGCGGATCGATGATCGCGGTGTAGCAACCACCGGAGATCGGACCAATGCCGCAACCGGTGTCAGCCATGATTTGCGCCTGCTGTTCCGGGTACAGCCAGGCCGTCGAGTTCACCACGAAACACGCCGATTCCAGCGCGTGCATGCGGATGCTGACTTCCATCTGGCGGGTAAACCGCTCACCGGCGAACGAACCGGGGTACATCGAGGCGTGGATCTGTTCGCCATCTTCGATCAGGGCATAACGCGCCAGCGGATTGTAGTGTTCCCAGCAAGCCAGTTGACCAATGCGGCCAACAGCGCTGTCGATTGCGCGCAGGCCGGAACCATCGCCCATGCCCCAGATCATCCGCTCATGATAGGTCGGCGAAATCTTGCGACGGGCCTGAATCAGGGTGCCGTCCGCATCGAACAGCAATTGCGTGTTGTACAGGGTACTGCCATCGCGCTCGTTGACGCCGATGGACACCACCATGTTGGCGTCCTTGGCGGCTTTGCCAATGGCATCGGTGGTCGCGGAAGGCACGACGACCGCCTGATCGAGCAATTTGTAGTGCTCGGAACCCATTTCGAACGGCGCCTGCACAAAGGAAAAGTACGGGTAGTACGGCACGATGGTTTCCGGAAAAACGGCGAACTGCACGCCTTTCTCGCCAAGTTCACGGATCTTGTTGACGACCTTTTCTACAGTGCCTTCACGGCTGTAGAGCACAGGTGCGATCTGGACGGCAGCGGCTTTGACGATGGTCATGGCGGTGATCTCAGTGGGGAATGGGCTTCAACGAGACCGAGATTACGCCAATAATATTTTGGCTCAAATGTCGAATACACCACCTTTTAAGCCACGCAGATAGCGATTTCAAATACGCCATCGCCAGCAAGCTGGCTCCTACAGATTACGCGGAGGTTCGGAATTGTGGGTTCACGCAAGTCAGCCTCGATTCGCACGCTGGATGACCTGCGGCGGTTGGCCGAAGGCGCGAATAAACGCCCGGCGCATCCGCTCGCGATCACCAAAACCGGTCTCTGTCGCCACCACATCGATTGCGTGCCGGCCGGTTTCCATCATCAGGCGCGCGGCCTCCACCCGCAGGTTTTCAATAGCCTTGGCAGGAGACTGACCGGTTTCAGCATGGAAGACGCGACTGAACTGTCGCGGGCTGAGGTTGGCGGCACTGGCCAGTTCCTCGACCGACAACTCGGACTTCAAATGCTGCTTGGCATAGGTCAACGCGGCTTGAATGCGGTCAGTCTTGGGCTCGAGTTCAAGCATCACCGAAAACTGCGACTGCCCGCCCGCGCGCCGGTGGTAGACCACCAATTGCCGGGCCACCCGCCGCGCCACTTCTGCACCGAGGTCACTTTCCACCAGGGCCAATGCAAGATCGACGCAGGCACTCATACCGGCAGCGGTCCAGACGTTGCCGTCGTTGATGAAGATCCGGTCCTCCTCCACCTTCACCTTCGGGTAGGCCCGCTGCAGCGCCGGTGCATGGCACCAATGCGTGGTCGCTCGCCGCCCATCGAGCAGACCGGCCTCGGCCAGCGCGATGGCACCGGTGCAGATCGATCCGACCCGGCGAGAGCTCTGACTGGCGCTGCGCAGAAACGCCACCATGCCCGATGAAACCGGACGGATCAGGTTGTCGCCCATTACCAGCAGCGTGTCGAACGAGCGCTGATCGAACGCGGTGGTTTCCACGCCGAAACCGGCGGAGGTCTGCACCGTCCCGCCGTGTTCCGACAACAAGGTGAGGCTGTACACCGGCTCGTCGGCGGCGCCGTTGGCCATTTCAAACGCCGCACACATGGCCAGGCCCAGCACCTGGAATTCGGGGTAAACGATGAGGCCGATCTCGTGCATGACGCCAATTCCTGATGACCGCAAAGGAGGCTTGATAGCTTTTAAGGCCATCTAACTTGCACTGTACGCCCTGATCAGGTCTACACCTAACGGAAAGCCGTTGGCCGACAACACGAGGCGCCGGCCGTGGTCGATGCGTTGAACTATGCGAAGTTCTGAAGGAATAGCGGCTGGCACTCAGTGCCGAGACATCAACCCATGCAGCACACCGAACCTCAAACCGGGCTCGGAGGGTGTCATGTGCGAGACGCCGAAGACTTTGAACGCTGCGAGCATCAGCACCAGCCCACCGGGCAGGATGCTCAGGCGGTGACTTTGCAGGCCTGCGAGCCTGAGTTGATTGACGTGCCCCACTTCCAGCAGGCGCAGCGACAAACGCAACAGGCCGCTGTAGGTAATGCCGCTCTGGCCTTCGTCGTTCAAACCGTTGGCCTTGAGCACTTTGGCGAGCATTCGTGCGGTGCCTGATGAGCCGATCACCTGCTGCCAGCCCAGCGAGCGATAACGGCGCGCCACGCGCTCGAATTGCAAGGTGGCGACACGCTCGGCTTCCAGCAGCGCCGGGGCCGTGATGCGCCCTCCTTGAAAATAACGCGCACCAAAGGTGCCGCTGCCGATGGCAATGCTCTCGGTCAACAGCGGCTGCGCGCCCTGCCCGAGGATCAATTCCGTGGAGCCGCCACCGACGTCGATCACCAGCCGTTTGCGTTCCGTACCGGGGACCGTGTGAGCCACACCGGCGTAAACCAGCCGCGCTTCTTCATGCCCGGAGATCACGTCGATGCGAAAACCCAGATGCCGCTCTGCGCTGGCCAGGAACAATTGGGCATTGTCGGCTTCACGCACGGCGCTGGTCGCCACCGCCCGCACACGACCGGGCTCAAAGCCGCGTAACTTTTTGCCGAATCGCGCGAGTGCCTGCCATCCGCGATCCAGTGCCATTTCGTCCAGCGCACCGCCCTGAAAACCCTCCGCCAGACGCACTGGCTCGCGCAGGGTTTTCACCTCCTGGATCACCAGTTGCTGATTCCGCTTGACCGACTGGCCGATCATCATGCGAAACGCATTGGAACCCAGGTCGATGGCCGCAAACAGGGAGGCATCTCCTTTCATTGAGGTATTCCTTGCAAATTCATCTGTCAGCAGACCCAGGCCCGCTGAACGTTCAAGACGGTTTGCAAGAATTTTTACATGGGTTCGATGACATCCAGATGACATCGCTAATGGGCCTCTCCACCCTTGGGCTTATAGAAGAGAAACATGCTGGTTTCGGTGGTCTTGATGTACTTGCTGGCCCAATCGGGGTTCACGTTGCGGTCGTGAAAATACATTGCGCCGTGGGTGCGGTCGTTGAGCTGCTTGTTGAGTGCCTTGCGCGCGATTTCCTTGGCGATCGTGTATTGGGTTTCTTCCTGGACCTGATCGGAACGCCCGTCACACCACCAGGAAAACTGGCAATTCTTGGTTTCAGAACCTTGTTTGACCACCGCGCACACCGTGTCCGGAAAGCCCTCATGGCCCAGGCGATTCATCACCACGCTGGCCACGGCTTCCATGTCGGCGGAGGATTTGCCCTTGGCTTCCCAATAAATGGAGCGCGCCAGGCAGGTGATTGCATCGTCCAGCGGCGACGCGCCTGCCGGGTCGACCGCCTGCACTTCGGAGGTGGTAATCGCTTCGGACTTGGGCACCGGCACATCGGCCCCCTTCTCCGCCGCTTTCTGTTCCAGCACTTCGGCCTTGTTTTCGGCCGCTTCCTTTTTTTGTTCCTGTTCAGTCGCCGCTGCCTGGCCGCCGAGTAGCGTGATTGCAAAGCAGGTCGCTATCCAAATCAAGCGCATGATCGACCCTTCTGAGTGGACTGGATTCAAGCATCAAACTGTCGACGCTGAGCGCCCCTGGCCGGCGACATCGCTTGATTGTAGTTGCCCGTTTTCATTTCGACAGACAGCCGACAACCTGTATTTCGGTGTGAAAAGGCATTGCGCTCACGGGGGTGAAATCGCGCATCATGGGCGCAGTCCGAACAAGGGAGATTTCCATGCGTGTCCTGCCACCCGTTTTGCGTCTTGCCACGTTGTCGCTGGGGCTGTTGTTCGCCATGAATGCGCTGGCGGCCGACGAGAAACAACTGATCGACTCGATCAACGATTACCGCAGGCAGAACCAGCGGTGCGCAGGTCAGGTCTCGTCAGAACTGCCACCGCTGGCGGGTGATCCACGGTTGGTGTTGTCCGCCGCCAGCATCGGCAATCTGCAACAGGCCATGGTCGCCGCGAATTATCCGATGAAGAACGTGCAGGCGATCAGCCTGTCCGGGCCGCGCGATGCGGCGGCGGCGATGAAAGCGATCCAGGAGAGCTTTTGCCAGATCGTGCTCGATCCGCAATTCGTCGACATCGGCGTGAGCCGCCAGGACCGTGAATGGCGCATCGTGGTGGCCCGTCCATTGTTGAGCGCGCGCCTGGGCGACTGGCAGGCGGAAGGCCAGAAGCTGCTGGCCGAACTCAACGTCGCCCGCAGCCGTCCACGCCAGTGCGGCACGCAATCCTTTGCCGCCGCCACGCCGCTGACCTGGAACGCCACACTGGCAACAGCCGCCGAGACGCATGCGCGGTCCATGGCCAACAACAATTACTTCGATCACAAGGACCGCGACGGTCGCACGCCGGGTGACCGGGCAGAACTGGCGGGTTACAGCGGCCAGCAGATCGGCGAGAACATCGCCGCCGGGCAAGACAGCGTGCGCAAGGTCGTCGATGGCTGGGTCGCCAGCCCCGGCCACTGCGCGAACTTGATGAACCCGCAGTATCACGAGCTGGGCGCAGCGTATGCGGTGGACCCGAAGAGCGATTCGGGGATTTACTGGACAGTGATGTTTGGTTCTCCGTAAACCGCATCTCCTGTAGGAGCGAGCCTGCTCGCGATGGACTTCAGGGCGCCGCGCTCATTCAGGACAACGCGTTAT
>NZ_JAGYFZ010000043.1:0-47592 GCF_019946675.1 Pseudomonas sp. BF-B-15 | reverse complement strand
GTCCGGGATGGCGGGTTCACGCAAAACCTGTAGGAGCCCGGCTTGCCGGCGATGGCGATTTCACGGACGCCTTCGCCGGCAAGCCTGGCTCCTACGGATTGGGGGGCGTACCCATCGATTTTTCCTGATCGAAAACCTGCAATTCATCGGCGATCCGGTCGAACAGCGCCCGGTCGGATGTATCGGACAGGTAGATCGTGGGGGTGGGTTCGCTCATGTTGAGCCTCCGGAAAGTCCCGCGACTTTACGTCAGCCGCAAATCCTGTGGCGAGGAAGCAGATCCAATCTCTGAGTAGGGGGATGTGCAGAGGCTTGAACTCAATCTACACTTAAGAACCGTTCTCTGTTGCGGTTAAATTCCAATACCTTTTCTTTGAGGGAGGCAAGCTCCTGGTGGATGCCCTTGTGCTGCTTTTTAACGGCCTGACCGAGTGGGTGATCGAGCCCGTCACTCGCCAGTTCCTGGGCCTTTTCGATCTGAATGGGCGCATGGGTGTACTGTTTCTGTTCTCGTCTTACAGCATCGCTTACGCCCTGTTCCGGTTCAGGAAACATCGAGGTCTCACCGACGCGCAGTCGTTCGGGCAGTTCATCGGCGGGCGTCGGGTGTATTTCCATCGTTCGGCGTTGCTCGATTACCGCTACTACTTCGTGCGGGCGATTTTGAAAGTGGCGTTGGTGTTGCCGATTGTCGGTCTGGTGGACCCGCTCGTCCTGCGCTCCGGAGACTACATCGCCTTTTTCACCAACCTGTGGGGCGCGCGGGTGCAAGTGGAGCAGAATCTTTCACTGTCCTTGCTCTACGGGCTGGGCGTTTTCCTGGTGAAAGACTTCATGGCCTACTGGGCGCACCGCGCCTTCCATTCCAAATGGCTGTGGGCATTCCACAAGGTCCATCATTCGGCGCCGGTGCTGGTTCCAGCGACCGCCAGCCGGGTTCATTTCGTGGAAAAGATTGTCGAAAAGCTCTCGACGATCATCGGCATCGGCGCCTATGCCGGCGTCTTCTGGTATGCCTGCGGCGGCGAGATCAGCCGCTATACTTTGTTCGGCGTGACCTGGCTGGTGTTCATCCTCAACGGGCTGGTGGGAAACCTGCGTCACAGTCATGTCTGGCTGTCGTTCGGCCCGGTGTTCGAACATGTGCTGAACAGCCCGGCCCAGCACCAGATTCATCACAGCGACGCGCCGCACCATTTCAACAAGAACTTCAGCATCAACCTGTCATTGTGGGACTGGATGTTTGGCACGCTCTACGTCACCACGTCGAAACCCGAAGCCCTGCGGTTCGGCACCGGTGAGCAGGATTCTGAGCGTTACCTGACGGTTTACAGCCTGATCGTCACGCCGTTTGTGGACATTGCCCGCAAGATCCGTTCGACCAAACGACCTGATCGTTCGCGGGCGCCCTTGCGAACAATCCAGAATGCGTTAGCAGAAGTGGAGGTGAGACATGACAACTGATTCCGCGGAAAAAGAGTCTGTCAAAGAAGCCGTCAAACACTATGTCGAGGGTATGGTCTTCGCTGACGAAGCCTCGTTGCGAAAAGCATTTCATCCGTCTTGTCGCATCATCGGTCACTTCCAAAAAGCGCTTGAATGGCTGTCCCTTGATGAGTTTGTCGACGCGATCAAAACCGAAGGCCCGGCGGCAAAAGAGGTGAAGCCTTTTTGGGAAGTGATTGACCTGGACATAACAGGCGACGCCGCCGCCGTAAAAATCATCGATGATTATGCGGGGATGAGGTTTACCGATTACCTGTCGCTACTGAAGATCGATGATCGCTGGGTCATCATCAACAAGCTGTACTACTACCATGAGTCGTGAACCGCACGGAGACCATTGAGATGGATGTTCAGGTACATCGCGCCGACGCAACGCACATCGATCAAGTCGCCAGCCTCTTCGACGCCTATCGGGGGTTCTATGGCCAGCCCTCGAACCTGAATCAGTCCCGCCACTTTATCGCCGAGCGCATTGCCCGGGATGAGTCCGTGATCTTCTTCGCCCGGGACACCGACGGCGAAGCACTGGGTTTCGTCCAGTTGTTCCCGACTTTTTCGTCTATCGACGCGCATCGCACCTGGCTGCTCGGTGACCTGTTCACCGCGCCTGCCGCCCGAGGGCGCGGGGTCGCAACGCGGCTGATGAACACCGCGCGCGACTTCGCGGTGTTGAGCGGCGCCAAAGGCCTGGTGCTGGAAACCGCCACGGACAATCACGGTGCGCAGCGGTTGTATGAAGCCTTGGGCTATGTGCGCGATACGGGTTACTACACGTATTGCCTGGATTTGAAGCAGGGCTGACCGGTCACCGTTCCGGCAGGTTCCAGCGCTCGCGAACGTGCTCGTATTGCGCCTCGGGCATTTGCACCAGCAGGGGAGACTGCTGCGGATCGAGCCAGTCGAACAATCGGCTGATGTCCGCCTGATCCATGGCTGTGCAACCCGCCGTCGGCGATGTCGGGCTACGCCATATGTGGAAAAAGATGCACGAGCCCGAGGCGGGGGATGCCGGTGTGTTGTGCTCGATGACAATTCCTTTTCGATAGCCTTCTTCGCTGCGCATGCGTTCTGAGCTGTTCCAGTCCTTGGGCATCGCGGCGCCGTCGACCAGGGTGTTGTAGTGTCCGGAATGGCTGTCGTCCACGCATTCGGTGGTCGCTGTCAGGGCGAGGTAGGGCAGTTTCGTGTCGGCGCTGGTCTCGTAACCGAACGCTGTTCCCAGCGTGAAAATCCCGGCCGGCGCTTTTCCATCGCCTTCGTGTTTGACGGGTTCTGCGCCTGGCCCAACGTTGTCCAACCCTTTGCCCCAGGCCATGCCGTTTTTGCCGACCACCACCGCAAACGCCTCGCCATATTTGCGGAAGGTGTTCCCGTCGCGTTCATAGCGCTGGGCGCTGCCTTGCAGGTCATCCCAGTTTTTTGTGGTGACCACAATCAGTTGATGGCTGGCGTCGAGTGCGGCATTGGCGTCGAGCGGCGTGATGGGGAAATCCATCACGTTGTTCGGTGCCTGTGCGCTGCCATAAGTGAAGTGCCACCATTCTTTCGAGTACCCGGAGAAGCCTTCTTTTGCCATGGCGCTGCGGAGCCGCTGGCGATTGTCCTGCGCGGTCGCATTGATCGTCGGGTTGGCGGTATGCGCCCGCTCATCGAAGCAATCGAAGCCGGTGCCCATGTCGAGTGCGCCGTCATGCCAGCGCTGATCGTAGGGGGCGGTGCAATCGACCTGCGTGGCCGAGGGCGTCCAGGCGCTGGCGGGCAATGCCTTGGGCCCGGTGAGTGTCAGGTCCACGGTCGAGCCTCTGGAGTGATTCGACACCCGCGCCACATACCCCAGGCGCCAGAAGTCCTGCTTGTCCACACGCGGGTAGAACTCGGCCTTGCGTGGGTCGCCCGGTTCGGTGGCAAAGCGGCCCATATCGGCCACCGCCCGATTCGGTCGATAACAATCAAACACCTTCAAACCGTAGCCTTGCGCACGCAACGACGCTTGTACCCGGGCGAGCGCCCTGGCAGCGTCCAGCGTCAACAGGCATTCGGCGGCGGCATAACCGTCGAGTGGGTGACCGGTGAAGTTGTGGGGGCTGGCGTAGCGAATGTCTTGCTCGATGCTCGGATCAATCGCGCGCAGATAGACCATGTGCCCGGGTCGCGGCTCGGCACTGGACATGCCCGCCAGGACGCTGCCCAGCAACAGCAGTGATTGCAGCCAGGGGCGGGCGATGGTGCGAAGAGGGCGCATGCGATGTCTCCAGGATGCCGGGTACGCAATGAACGGGGGAAAGGTAGCAGACTGAGGTGAGGGGGACTAACCTCAGTCTGCATTTCCGGATCACGACGTTAACCTCGTACAGATCATGCGGAGCATAAATCCAAGATGCAGGATCATCGCCCAAATCCGACGCTTAATCTGGAGTATTGTGCCGATCGCCCGATATTCATGGACTTCTTGCAACAGGCGCAGCGCTCGCCTGACGCCATTGCGGTCGTCTCTCACGACGCGACGTGCAGTTATCGTCAGCTTGAACAGATAAGCCATGGCATTGCGTCCTTCCTGAAGGTCAATGGCGCGACCGAATCCGACCGGGTGGTTATTGTTTCCAATCGCTGTGCGGGGTTGGTCTATGCAATGCTCGGCGCCTTGCGTGCCGGGTCGACGTTCACCGTTGCCGACGTTGCGTATCCACCTGCGCGCATCGGGCAAATCATCCGAGTGCTAAAGCCTTCCTTTGTCCTGCTTTGCGGTGGGGCCACCGTCGATCTCGATTCCGAACACCTGGAGGCCGGGCGTTCGGCTCCACGGATCGTCAGCATTGCGGAAAACCCCGCCGATTCATTGCGTGAGTTCGCCTTTCACCAACATGCCTTGCCGCAAGTCGACCCTGCACAGCCGGCCTATATCACCTTCACTTCGGGCAGCACTGGCGAACCGAAGGGCATCGTGGCCACTCATGCGCCGCTGGTGCATTTCATTGAGTGGCATACCCAGCGCCATTCCTTGTCAAAAGACGATTGCTTTTCGCTGCTGTCCGGGCTGGGGCATGACCCTGTGTACCGGGATGTATTTACCCCGCTGTCGATTGGCGCAAAAGTTATCGTTCCCGCACAGTCGACCGTCATAGACCCTGTGGCATTGGCGGCGTGGATACAAAAAAATGCCATTTCGATTATTCATCTGACGCCGCCGTTGGGAAGGCTGATAGGAACCGGCGCAACACTTCAGGGTGCAAGATTCAACGCGCTTCGATACTTGTTCTGGGGGGGCGATGCATTAGGCATTTCGCTGTTCGAGCAAATGTGCGTGATCGCCCCCAATGCCGTCAGTGTCAATTTTTACGGTACGACGGAAACGCCTCAGGCAATGGCGTACCACCACGTCGACCCTGAAGCCGACAATTCCAGGATTCCACTGGGTAGAGGCATTAAAAACGCGCAATTGCTGGTTGTGAATGACACCCGTCAATTGGTGCATGAAGGTGAGGTCGGAGAAATCCTGATACGCAGCCCTTACTTGGCGCAGGGTTACTGGGAGGACATCGCGCAAACCCGGGAAAAGTTTGTGGTGAATCCGTTTACGAATGTCGAGAACGACATTTGTTATAGAACCGGCGACCTTGGGACTTATCTTTCAGATGGCAGAGTCAGCTTTCTGGGGCGGGGCGATAGTCAGGTCAAGATTCGCGGACATCGTATTGAGCTGGCTGAAATCGAAGGCGCACTTTCGAAACATCCGCTGATAAAGCAGTGCGTTGTGCTTGCCGTCAATGACAACGCGCAGGTCAGGCTGGTGGCCTATTGCGTTTCAATCAACGCTGTTTCAACGGGTGAACTGCGTGAGCACCTCAACACTCGGCTCCCGGAATACATGGTGCCGGCGTTGTTCGTCTTTCTGGATGCGATTCCACTGACGCCGAACGGAAAGATCGATAGGCGGGCGCTGCCGCGGATAGCTGCCAACACAGAGGCGGCGTCCAACCATTCCGATCGGGATCTATCGCCGCTTGCGTTAAAACTGACACAGGCTTGGGCCGAAATACTCCAAGTCCCGCGCATCGACGCAAACCTGACGTTTGTCGAGCTGGGAGGGGATTCGCTGTCGTTCGTTCAGGCCTCAATGGTGCTTGAAGAACTGATCGGCCATCTGCCCGATCAATGGGAAATGACACCCGTACATGAACTGTGTGGGTTGGCCGGTAAAACCAGCAGTTCAAAGCTGGCCATCAGGGCAATGGAAGTCCCTGTCCTTTTACGTGTTATCTCGATAATCCTGATTGTCATTGGGCATCTTCATCTGTTCTCGACCTGGTCAGTGGTAGGGGAGACAACGGTATTGTTTCTGATCTCGGGTATCAGTCTGGCGAGGTTCCAGTTTCAAGCCATCAATGAACGCGGCAATGTGCGTACGCTGGTCAGGTCAGTGGTCTTTATTGCGGTGCCGACCCTCCTTTACACACTTTTGAATCAGATACTGTTCGACCAGGTTCATTGGCAAACGATGTTGCTGATCTCCAACTGGTTTCCACCGACGATGATGGGCGGCTTTGCCTACTGGTATGTTGAAGTGCTCCTGCAGATGATTGTCATCATCGGGTTTGTTCTGTCGTTCGAGCGCGTCAGGAACATCATTGTTGCGAACCCGTTTCGCTGCCTTGTTCTGGCGGCATGTGCATTGGCCGTGGCCGACATTGTGATCAGTGCGTTTCTGTTTGACGCGTCACCGCTCTATAACCGCGTGCCACAGCATTATCTTGCAGTCATGGTGCTTGGAATGGCCGTTCACTACGCTCATTCAAGTGCCCAGAAGTGGATCGTCAGTGCGGTTGCTGTGGTTGTGATGGGTGGGGAGGATCTTCTGGCAATCTTCGGGACGGGGGCGCAGGAAGTTGCGAAGGATTATGTTGATATCGCCATCCCTGCAGTTCTCTCTCTGATTTGGGTCAAGTCAATTCCGGTGCCAGGTCTCATCGCCCGGGGGCTTGCGCTAGTTGCATCGTCAACGCTGTTTATTTATCTGACGCATTTTCAATTCCAGTCCCTGGCCCGGCATATTGTTGACCTGCCGGTATTTGCGGTGGTCTTTGCCGTCGTAGGTGGCATCGGGGTCGCGTATGGGTGGAACAAAGTTGTTCGATTCGTTTTGGTGCGCTGGAGTGGCGCAGGCAAGAAGAGCGGTTCGGATACGGTTGAGCGTGTGGCTTGATGGTGAGCTTTGTCTAATGGATGGGGGGCGAAGCGGCCTACCGGCGTCTGCACACGTTCCCCCTGTAGGAGCCGGCTTGCTGCGGGTGGCGTTCCGACGATGGCGTCCTTTCAGGCGACAGATGTGTCGATTGACCCACCGCTATCGCCAGCAAGCCGGCTCCTACAGTTGATTGGTGTCATGTCTAAGTAGCCTGCCCGCTTGAGCCTCGCTGTGGCTCGGCATGCCCTCGAGGGGCGCTCAGATCAAAAGCTGAAGGCGAGCTAACGCTCGACCTGATGAGTGGCGAAAATCAAAAGCACACGCGAATCCCTGTAGGAGCCGGCTTGCTGGCGATAGCGTCCGTTCAGCCAATACATGCGTTGACTGACACATCGCCATCGCCAGCAAGCCGGCTCCTACAGTTGATTGGTGTAGCCAGTCCGTTTTAGGTGCCGCCCCGGCCATGGATCGGTGCGCAGCTCAAGGTCGATATCACCAGCGCTTTTAAGTTGCATCAACCTTCACGCTTAGTGATGGGGTGGCAAAAAACACACGGGTTACAGGGGCCGTTGCAGCGGGAACTTCAGGCTGCCGGGCAGGTCAGTTGGAGCCCTGTATCGAGTGCTGTGGTCGGTTGTACGATCGTGCCACGAGAGATCAATCGAGTTCGCCCGCTGATGCCAACCAAACGTTTTCTGACAGGTTTTATTCTGGTGTTCTGCGCCAGCGCGTCGCTTTATTCGGTGGCTGCTGAGCGAAGACCGACAGCGCAAAGTAACAGCGCATCAACCACCTTGATCGAAACGGCCTCGCGGCAGTATGAAAATGGCCAGTTGGACCAGGCTGCCGCCACGCTGGAACGGGCCCTGCATATCCAGCCGAACAATCCGGCGACGCTGCATTACCTCGGTGTGTTGCGTCTTCAGCAGGGGCAGTACCAGCAGGCTGAAACCTTGGCGATGCGCTCGAACATTCGGGTGGGGCGTAACGTCGAGTTACGTAACCGCAACTTGCAATTGATACAGGCTGCGCAGCGGGCCCAGGCTTCCGGTATCCCACCCAATGCCAACGCAGACAGGGTCGCCGTACTGAACAAACCGGCAGTGGAGACCCAGAGGCGCAGCGAAGAAGAGAACAGCATTGCTGAACAACCTGCTCAGAATGCCGGGCGCGACGCTGGCAGTTTCGCTCGCGCAGAGGCAGCGCCGGTATTGGACTCGCCTATGGTTGGCAGGCCGGGGCCCGAAGGAAACATGCGAATGGCTTCCACCGAGCCTGCGGGTACAAACGATGTGGTCGAGATTCCCCGCGGCCATTGGCCGCCGCCGGGCAAATGCCGAATCTGGTTCCCGGATCGCCCGCCTGGGCATCAGCCCGCACCCGGTAAATGCAAGAAGCTGCGACATCGGGTTCCGCCAGGGGCCTATTTGGTCCGCGGTTGAGCTTCTGGGCGTCTGTATATGGACTCATCAGGTTGAGGACAGGCGGGTGAGCCATTCACTCCATTTGCCATCACCGATGAAGGGCCAAAACCCTCAATCGCGAATCGCTGAATCCTGGTCGATGGCACGTTGAAAACGCTGCTGCGAACAAACTGAAAATCTGCCTTTCCAGCGCTTGACCTTAAAGTTTAGTTTAACGTTAAGGTGATTTCAAGCCGGCCTCAGAAGCCTGCCCTGGCCGACGCCATCAAGCAGATGCAATCACCTGGAGAGAGACAGATTGAAACTCGCAAGCGCCGTTTTAACAGGATTGCTGTTCAACACGTTCGCCAACCATGCGTTGGCGGGGATGCCTGAAATGCCCAGCCCGACCGACACAGCCATGATCGATATCGCCGGTCACCAGGTACCCGTCGTCAAGGGCGGTTTGTACGATCGCTTTCGCTCCAACCCTCCTTTGTCGGTGATTGCAGCAGAAGTACCGGGCGTTGATTTGAGTTGGTTCAAAGGGTTGGAGAAGAACAAGGTCGACATAGGCTTTGAATCGTTCTCGCCAAACTTTTACTACCAGAACAGTCGCGTAACGGCTGTCTATACGGCAGATCTGGACAAGCTCCGGGCACTGATGCCACCCGAAGTTCTGGCAACCGCCCAGCCTCTGCAAATCTGGCCTGGTCGAGGCTTGATTGCGTTTACCGCATACACCTATGAGCACTGCGATAACGACGCCTATAACGAAGTCGCGGTGTCGATCATCACCAACAAACCGGGCAAAGCCAATCTGGGGCCGTTCACGCTGATTGGCCAGTCGATGTCTGGAGACTTCTGGGGTTATGTACTCAAGTTGCCGGTCAATACAGAGCTTGCGAGGGTTCGTGGTGTCGTCGGTTACAACCTGCCGAAATGGCTGACGGGGATTGACCGCAAAGAAGATGCCCAATCGGTGGTCTATGACATTACCGATAGCGAGACGGGCAAAGTGGACGTGTCCTTCAAAGCGCAGAAGCTCGACGACCTGTCCAGTGACGTCGATATCGTCACCAGCAGTTTCACCAATCTTGATCACCAAGGCCGGTTAGCCTATGGATATGCTGTTTCCCGCCAGCTCAGTCATGGCTCCAGCAGAAACGAGGATTCGGCAACCCTCACGCTGGGCGACGGCAGCCTGTCGAACTACATCCGCTCCTTGAAGCTGGGGAAAATGATGAAGTACGAATACGTGCCAGCGTTCCAAAGTGCGCTCTACGCGCCGAAGCCGTTGGCGGCACTGGCTGACACGCACTAACTAAACCTGCCGGCAAAAATCTGTCAGGCCTCAAAAGCCTGACAGGTGACGCCTTACTTGGACGATGCGGTATCACGGCCGCGCGGTGCTGGCGCTACACCTTCCTCCCGCAGGCGATGCAATAACAACTGCGTGTTGTCCACGCAACCCATGCCTTCCGGCTTGCTTTCAATGCCCTCGATAACCAGAAGAAGTTGCGCTTTATTCTGGGCCAGCCGTTGCTGCAGGACTTCGATTTCCTCAACCTTGCGTTTGAGCCCGCTGAGCAACTCTTCATGCTGCCAACCGTTCGCATTCATCGGCAGTAATTGTCGGATTTCTTCCAATGAAAACCCCGCCGCCTGAGCGCCCGTGATGATCTCCAGAACCCACTCTGTGTCAGGTGCGTAGTCCCGATACCCATTGGCTTTGCGCACGACAGATTTAATCAGGCCGCTCGCTTCGTAGAAACGGATACGTGAAGGCGCCAATCCGCTGATTTTCGCCAGTTCGCCTATTCTCATATTCCCCCCAGAAAACCATTGACCTTAAAGTTGACTTTAAACCTAAAGTGATTTGGTGGCCAAGCGGCGCGGATGTCATGCGTTGCTCAAACGCCATGGAATGCAGGGATAGGCGAAAGCCGGACCAGGACCCGTCTCAGAACCGCCTATGGGGTGGGCTGCACTTGTTCAACAAGGGGCACGATCAGTACACGATTCTGGTCATGGCCTCCATTTCATTCGGGAGATGCGAACATGGGTTATGTCACTACGCAGGACGGTGTTGAGATCTTTTATAAAGACTGGGGACCACGCGATGCCCCAGTGGTCTTTTTCCATCACGGATGGCCGCTCAGCGCGGACGACTGGGATGCGCAAATGCTATTTTTCCTGGCGAACGGCTACCGGGTGGTTGCACACGACCGACGCGGTCATGGGCGATCCAGCCAGGTCTGGGACGGCCACGACATGGATCACTATGCTGATGACGTCGCGGCCGTAGTCGACCATCTTGGCGTGCAGGGCGCAGCCCATGTGGGGCACTCCACCGGCGGTGGTGAAGTCATTCATTACATTGCTCGCCACGGCGAAGACCGAGTGTCCAAGGCCGCCATCATCAGCGCCGTGCCTCCGCTGATGGTGCAGACCCCGGCGAATCCAGGTGGCTTGCCGAAGTCGGTTTTCGATGACTTGCAGGCCCAGCTCAAAGCCAACCGTGCACAGTTCTACCACGACGTTCCAGCGGGACCTTTCTACGGTTACAACCGCCCGGGCGCCAAACCGTCTGAAGGCATCATCCTGAACTGGTGGCGCCAAGGCATGATGGGCTGCGCAAAGGCACATTACGACGGGATCGTAGCCTTTTCCCAGACCGACTTTACCGACGATCTGAAGAGCATCAAGATCCCCGTGCTGGTGATGCATGGTGATGATGATCAGATCGTGCCTTATGAAAACTCCGGGCCCTTGTCAGCCAGTCTCTTGCAGAACAGCACGCTGAAAACCTACTCGGGCTACCCACACGGAATGCCTACAACGCACGCCGATACGATCAATGCCGATTTGCTCGCTTTCCTGCGAGGCTAGGCAATCGGGGGGAGGGCGGGTGAAAATCCTGCCCTTATTTATGTATGGACTCGCCCCCCACTGTCTACCTGCTTTATCAAACACTGCCACCCGACCACAAGGCAAACCAATAGGAAATGTCGCCCAGGTTAACGAAATGGATCGTGACGCGCTCTTCAACGCTGAGTTCGTGATAAAACATGGCAACACCCTACCGAAGCGGTCAGGTGTTGCACTCAGTTTTTGCCGCTGCCAACCAATTAAAATCACCGGCCCAGCGCCGGCGTTATCGTCACGCAGCGTACAGCTAGCCCGTCAGGCTCATTGGCCTGGCCGCTATTCACTGCGCAGAGCCGCCACCGGATGCAGGCGGGCCGCCCGCAGTGCCGGAGCCAGGCCGGCGAGAATGCCGAGCACCGCCGCCAGCAGCAGCGCCAGCAGCAGAAACAGCGGCTGCAGCGCCAAGGGCAGGCTCGGCATGGCCAGATGCAGTAGTCCGAGCAGGAGGCCCATCAACAGCAGACCAAGCAGACCACCGGCCAGGGACAGCAGTGTCGCTTCGGCGAGAAACAGCCCGAGCACCTGCCGCGGACTGGCACCAATCGCCCGCAACAGGCCGATTTCCGCCGTGCGCTCGCCCACAGTGGTAGTCATGATGGTGAGAATGCCGACGGCACCGACCAACAAGGAAATGCCCCCCAAGGCACCGATGGCCAGGCTCAGGGTGCCGAGAACGCGGTTGAAGCTGCGCAGCATGTCGTCCTGGGTGCTCAAACTGAAGTCCTCCACGCCGTGCCGTTCGCCGAGCACCTGGCGAATCTGCCGACTCAACGTCCGCGAAGTGGTGCCGGCGCCGAACACCACATGGACTTTGACCACCCCGGTGCGGTTGAACAGGCTTTCGGCCCAATCCACCGGGATGTAGGCGATATCGTCGAGGTTGAAGCCGAGCAATTGGCCCTTTTCCGCCATCACGCCTATCACCCGGAAACGCACGCCCCCGACGCGGATCAGCTCGCCCAGCGGATTGCGTTCACCGAACAGCTCGACACGCAACTGATGGCCGAGCACCACATAGGGCGGCGAACGACCGTCACGGGCCACGGGCAGGAACTCGCCCAGGCTCAGTTGCATGCGCCAGGTCTGCGCCAGCTGATGGCCGCCACCGAGAATGTCGCTGCGCCGGCTCAGTTGACCGAACTGGATATCCCCGCTGCCCTGAATGATCGGCACCGCCGCCTCGACATGCGGCAAGCGCCGCAGGGCGTCGGTATCACTGATAGTCAGTGGCCGTACGCTGCCGAGCAGACCGCCGAGGCCGCTGGTCTGGGTCTTGCCCGGGCGCACGGTGATGATCCGCGTACCAAACTGCGAGAAGTTCTCCAGCACATAGCCGCGCGCGCCTTCGCCTATGGCCGTGAGCAGCGCCACAGCGGCTATCCCGATCGCTACCCCGAGCAGGGTCAGCAGGCTGCGCAAGGGGCGACAGGTCAGCGCCGAGCTGGTCAGCCGGAAACCATCTTGCCAGCGCATCAGTGCGCTCCCGGCGGGCGTAGCGCCGCCACCGGCTCCAGCGCCGAGGCCCGAGCGGCCGGCAGCCAGGCGAACAGCAGCGCCGTGCCGAGTGCCAGCAGCACTGCGCTAGCCCGCGCCCACCAGGGTGCATAGAGCGGCAGATCGAACGCCAGGCGCCCCAGCCAGAGCAAGGTTTCGGCCAGAAGTAGCCCCGCCAGCGCCCCCGTCAGTGCGAGCAACGCCGCCTCGCCGAGGAACAGCAGGCGCAGCTGCGCCGCCGTCGCACCTATGGCTTTGAGCAGGCCGATCTCGGCGCTGCGCTGGCTCACCGCAATCCAGGTCACGTTCATGATCAGGATGCCTGCCACCAGCAGGCTGATCGCGGCAATCCCGGCCACTGCCAGGGTCAGCACCGCGAGTATCTCGTCGAAGGCGCTGAGCAGGCTGTCCTGACTGATCAGGGTGATGTCTTCCTTACCCTCGTGGCGCTCCTTGAGCGCGGCGAGTATCAGCCGCTTGCTACGGTCGAGAAAGCTCGGACCACGCACCTCGACAAACACCCGCAACAACCCCTCGCGATTGAACAAGGCCTGGGCACTGGCCACCGGGATGATCAACATCTCGGCGAAATCCATCCCCAGGGATTCGCCCCGCTCACCGAGGATGCCGACCACCCGGAAGCGCCGGTCGCCGGCGCGCAACCATTCACCCAGGGCCGGGCGCGCACCGAATAGCTCGCGCCGGAGTTTGCCGCCGATCACACAGACGGCCTCGGCCTGCTCAGGGTCCAGCGCCGGCAGGGGTTGGCCCTGGACGACCGTCAGTTGGCGAATGGCGAAGAAGTCCCGGGTGGTGCCCAGGGTCAGCACCTCACGATTGCGGTTGCCGACTATCACCTCCATCTGCCCGGCCTGCAGCGGCGCGACCCGGCGGATGCCCGGCAACTGGGTGATGGCCTGGACGTCCTGCAAGGTCAATTCGTGCGGCGTCAGGCCGGTGAGCGGCGGCATGCGCCCCGTGGTTTCCTTGCGGCCCGGGAAAACGATCAGGATGTCGCGCCCGAGCAGCGAGAACTCGTTCAGGACGAAGGCCCGCGCCCCTGCGCCGAGACCGGTGAGCAGATTGACCGCAACCACTCCGATAGAGATGGCCAGCAGCAGCATCAAGCTGCGCGAGCGATGCCCACGCAAGGCGCCGAGCCAGAAGCCCAGGGCATCGGCAGCGCGCATCAGGTCAGCGCCCGCTGCGGCGCAGCAGTGTGGATCCGCCCGTCACGCATGTGTAACTGGCGCTGCGCGCGGGCGCCCAGGCTGGCGTCGTGGGTCACCACTATCAGGGTCAGGCCCTCGCCGTTGAGCTCCTCCAGCAGGCTGAAGACCTCGGCGCCGGCCTGGCTATCGAGATTGCCGGTGGGCTCGTCGGCCAACAACAGCGCCGGTTGCATGACCATCGCCCGGGCGATGGCGACGCGCTGGCGCTGACCACCGGACAGCTCGGCAGGGCGGTGGGCAATGCGCTCGCCCAGCCCCAGGCGCGCCACCAATTGGCTGCTGCGCTTGTGCCGTTGCGCCGCGCCGATGCCAGCGAGGACCATCGGCAGCTCGATGTTTTCCAGCACAGTCAGCCGTGCGATCAGGTGGTAGGACTGGAACACGAAACCTATCAGTTGGCTGCGCAATTGGGCGCGCCGCGCCTCGCTCAGCGTCGCCGTGGCCTCGCCCTGCAGCCAGTATTCGCCGGCGCTCGGCGCATCGAGCAAACCGAGGATGTTCAGCAGGGTCGACTTGCCCGAGCCCGACGGGCCCATCACCGCCATGTAGTCACCGGCGGCGATGTCCAGATCCAGGCCGTCCAGCCCCATCACCTGCTGCTCGCCCAACTGGAAACTGCGGCTACCGCCGCGCAGACGGATCATTGCTCAGTCTCCGCCGCATCCACCGGGATCACCGCCACGTTGTCCTTGAGCCCTTCCTGCTCGAGGCTGGCGACTATACGCGCGTCCTCGTCCAGCCCTGCGAGCACCTCGGTCCAGCGCCAGTTGCTCAACCCGGTTTGCACCTCCACCTCGCGTAACACCCGGGTGGTCGGGTCATATCGCAGCACGTGCTGCCCCTCCAGCAGGGTCTCGGTGGGGATGCGCAAAGCACGTGCGCGCTGCTCCAAGAGGATCTCGACATCGGCGCTATAGCCGGTGAGCAGGACCAGATCGGCCGGCGGCTGGTCGAAGCGCACCTCGACATCGACGGTGCGCGCCTGCTTCTCCAGTTCACGCACATAGGGCGCGATGCGGCTGACGCGGCCGGCGAAATGCTGGCCACGGAAGGCATCCAGGCTGATCCGCACGGCGGTTCCGGGGCGAACCCGGGCAGCGTCCACCTCATCGATCGGCGCCTCGACATACAGGCAGCTGTCGTCGATCAGGTCGATCGCCGGCGGCGTGGGAATACCCGGCGGCGAAGGGGTGACGAACTCGCCGAGTTCGCCGTTGATTTCTGCGACTATGCCGGCGAATGGCGCACGCAGGGTCGTCTGCTCCAGCAGTGAACGCTGCAACTGCAGGCTGGCGTCGGCCTCGCGGATCAGCACGGCAGTGGCACTGCACATCAGCTTCGCCAGGTGAGCCTTGGTCTCGGCCTGATCGAGACGATCGGCGGCAACCAGCTTGCGGTCGGCCAGAAGGCCCAGGCGATCTAGGTCGCGCCGGTCCAGATTAGCCTGCTGGCAGCGCTGTTCGCGGGCGTTGCGTTGGGCCTCCAGCCGCGCCTCGGCCTCCTGCAGCCGGGCCTGTTGCTCGTCCTGTCGCAGGCGCATGAGCACCTGCCCCGGCTGAACCCGCTGGCCCTCGCCGATCAGCAACTCGGCAACCTGGCCGCCGACATTGAAGGACAGATGCGAGCGTCGACAGGACTTCAGCGTACCCGCGCGAGTGTTGGCCACCAGCGTCTCCACCGGTCCCCGCTCAACCTCTAGCAGCCTGACCGGCAACGGCTGTGGTCGACTCAACCAGCCGCCAAGCACCATCAGACAGGCCAGCATCGACGAGCCAATCAATAATTTGCGCATGGACTGCACCTCCTCCCACATGGCTTGAGCCTAGGTCAGGAAGGTAAAAGCTCAACGCGAAGCGCCATTTATCCGACGATTTTCAGACGAGCGTCATAAAAATGGCGAATGAGATTTATTTCTCTCGCAACTGCTATCCCCCAGCCATGCCAACTCACTAAAACTCCTTGCCGCGGCGACGCTACGACGTCGAAATATCCCCGGAAACTGTGCCACGCTTTGCTCATACCCGAATGTCTTCAAGCAGCCCAGGCTGTCGGTCAGCATTGGCTCAAATTGGCCGATAGCTGCGTGTTGAACTCAAGGTCTCAAACTAGTGACGCAGGTCTAGGTAGACCGGGTAGGCGCGACTGGTTTTCGTGCTCGAAGAAAAGCCCCCGCACTCGGCTCAAGTGTGGGGGCTTTCTGGTTGAGCGAAGGGGGATTTTCTCACTTCGGTTCGGGTCGTTACGGGTAACACTGTGGTTCAGTCCGGAGGGCGATCGGCCTCATCCACCGTCAGAGCGTTCCGAGGGGCAACTCCATCGCTACGAAAGTGCTCAACGCCAACATAATTAGCAACGCTATAAACATCAGGCTCAAATGAGCGACCTGCTTATAACGGGGTATCAGCCTATTCGTGATTCGAGCAATTGATTTAACAGTGGAAGACATCACCAATCCTCACTTTTGCGCAAAACACCCAATAGTTCCTGAAGGTGTACATCAGAATCACCGGCAGGATGAACAGCGTGCCAATCAAGGCGAACAGCTAACTGGTGGCCGGTGATGTCGCCGTCCACAGGCTGACGGATGGCGGGATGATGTCCGGCCAGCAAGGTCAGCAAGGCATCCGGCGCGGCCTTTGGGGCGGCCGGCGGGTTAGTAGTTGCCGAAGGGGCCGCCGGTGGTGGCGGACCGAAATCATCCAGTTGCATGGCGTTGGCGGTGGTCAGGGTAAGGCGCATCGGACAGCGCAGCCTTGACCCGAGCAGCAAGGCGACGGAGCGGCATGGTGGTGTCGCGCGTTTCATTTTTCACCCCTCCTGTCATGCCGAATCTGCCAAGCCCTGTCGTCTGCATGATGTCCGGGACGACAGCTATTGCGGGTACGAGGGGGCGGTGCAACTAATGAGCCATTTCAATAGAGCGAAAAAAGTTCAACTTAATTAATAAACTGCTTCCGGGCGTTTCGAGTTAGAGAAAAGGTGAGTGGGGAATAATCCTCAAATCAGGTGGTAAACGCCCGGTTGCGTGGGTGTAATTCCCCATTTATGGAGATCGTAGCGACCCTGTTTCACCGACCGCTTCTGGCCGATTTCTGCCTGTCCCCACAGTCACCTTTGAGTCGATCCAAATCATACAGCCGCCAATCATGCGCCCCGTGGGGAAACCGGGGCCAGACCACCATTATCCTAAACATGGTCTGACCACGTTTTTCCGAAGCAGACGCTCTGCAATGATCTTTGGCGTCTCTACAACCGCTACACACCCGCCATCGATCTACGCGAAAAACGCGTGGTGTTATCGATTTTATTGCTGCAATCTGTGCATTAATGATCTGCAATAAACCAGTCTTGTTCATTACGGGGGCAGTTCTCACACTAGAGGCATCAATGTGAAGGCAGCTTCTGGATGAAGAGGAAATGACCATGGTATCTGCGATCCGGTTTAACCAGTTTGGCAATCCTGAAGTACTGAACCTGGAGACACTGAGCGAACAATTGCCAGGGCAAGGCGACGTTTGGCTTGAGCAAGAAGCGATTGGTGTCAATTTTCTCGACGTAACCCAACGTAAGGGCGCAGTGCCCATCGCGTTGCCATCTGGACTTGGGTTGGAAGGCTCCGGGCGTGTCGCCGCTGTGGGTGCCGGTGTCAGCAATGTGCAAGTTGGGGATCGCGTCGCTTATGCCACCGGGCCTATTGGTTCGTATGCTTCGGCCCGGCTTTATCCGGCGGCGCGACTGGTCAAAATTCCGGATGCACTGTCGTTTGATGATGCCGCAGCCGTCATGTTCAAGGGCCTCACAGCACAGTACCTTTTGAAGAGCACCTATCCCGTAGGGCATGGCACAACCATCCTTCTTTATGGTGTGGCTGGAGGACTGGGGGAAATTATGGTGCCGTGGGCAAAGCATTTAGGTGCGACCGTAATCGGCGTAGTTTCAAAGTCGGCCAGTGTCGAAAAAGCCAAGGCGTTGGGCTGTGATGAAGTCTTGGTGTTTGACGCTGACAGCCTGGCATCGGACGTCGCTCGTATCACCGAGGGTAGAAAGGTCGACGTGGTCTATGACCCCATAGGGCGCGCTTCCTTCCAGGCGTCTTTGGATAGTCTGCGGCCACGGGGTTTGATGGTCTCGTTTGGAGCTTCATCCGGTGCACCGTCTGCCGTGGAGCTATCAACACTCAATTCCAAAGGCTCGCTGTACCTGACGCGTCCTTCGTTGGCAGCCCATACGGCAAGTGCCGCTGAGTACCAGGAACGAGCAAAGGATGTCTTGGCAGCCATAGCTGCGGGTATTATCAAACCCCGGATCTGGGCGAGCTATTCATTGGCTGACGCAGCATTGGCGCATGCCGACCTGGAGTCGGGGCGTTCATCCGGGGCGATCATTCTAAAACCATGAATCTTGATGTTCTGAATAATCAATACAGTGACGAAATCGCTGCGTTTCTGGCCGTTGCCTCGCAAGGCTCATTTGTCGGGGCTGGTCGGCTATTGCAGCGACACCCTACGGTCGTCTCGAAACGACTCGCCTCAATGGAAAAGCGCCTTGGTGTTCGGCTGGTGGAGCGTTCAACCCGGCAGGTTCGAATTACTGAAGTAGGTGCCAAGCTGGAGCAGCGTCTTCGCTCCGCCATCGAACTGATGAATGAAGCGCAGCAGCAAGCAGCGGAGGGTGCCAGCGAAATTCGAGGAACTTTGCGGCTTGCGCTGCCCGCAGCCATGGGACGGCGTTGGCTTGGCCCGATGCTGCCGGAGTTTCTCAAGGCTTACCCTCACGTCTCAATCCTTGCAGACTATAGCGAGCGGCTGGTCGATATCATTGATGAAGGTTTTGACGCTGCCATCCGAATTGGAGAGTTGGAAGACAACAGGTTGATCGCCAGGAAACTGAGTGATCATCGCCGCATATTGTGTGCGTCGCCTGTTTACATCAGAGAGCATGGCATGCCTGAAACGCCTCAGGATCTGGTCAAGCACAATTGCCTTCGCTTCAGCGGCCTTGCGTCTTTTCCTCAGTGGCGACTTCATCGAGGTAATGAGCTTCAGACGGTTTCACCCAAAGGAAACCTGACGGCCAATGATAGCGAGTCGTTACTTGCGGCGGCCCGAGCGGATGCGGGAATACTGGGCGCCGGTGACTGGTTGATGAGTAGTGATATTGCAGCCGGAAAACTGCTGCATGTTCTTCCTGACTGGCAATTGGATACCGCTGGTGGAGTCTACTTGGTCAGGCCATCGGCCAAATTTCCCAGCGCCGTGGTCGTCGCCTTCAAACAATGGATCGAGTCAAAGTTCATCCCAGTGCCCCCCTGGGCCATTTGACTGGCTGATCTTCAATTCTCCCTTAATAAGTGGAGGCCCCTTGTTCAAAGGTGTCGTTCTTTCTATAGCGTCGTCCTGCCTTTTTGCCACCCTGTACTACTACGCGACCTTGCTCTCAGCCTTCGGAGCCGGTAGCCAGAGGCCAACCGATGCGCGCTGCACGGAGGAGGCTGGCCTTAACAACCAAGCGGTGAAATGGGGCAATAACGAATATGTAGGCCCGGCCTAGACGGTTGTGGCAATGGACCACGGTTGAAAAAACGAGTTGGCGACTGCCTTCTGGCTCTGCCTCTCCAGAACACAGGATCGATATCCGGAAGTCGAGGTGCTTGTCGTCCTCTCCCAACACGATTTCAGTCTGGTTCGAGCTGTAGACCTTGAAGATTTGAATCCGATCAGCAAGCGTTGCCAAATGTCTGGCTGTCTTGATACCAAAACAGGCAACGATAGTGTCTCGGACTTTCATGAGCCATCCGATCCAGGATGGCTGGTGGGAAAGGATGAATCGAGCCAGCACATCTGGATTGCTGGAGGTGCCCGCCGGGAGCCGAATCGCAAAAGCGTCCGCCAGGTTCATCGACTCGTAAAGGTGGGTGATGCCGGACCTCGAGGGTACTGGCACGGACATAATGAGTTCAAATTCTCGGGGCATCGGGGATCTCTCCTGAGTTCCAACTACCAATTAGATGACATGCCATGTCGCGTTTCTTGTTGCGATGGTTTGTCGTATAACGCTCCTTGTCGGATGCTGAGCCCGATCAACGCATCATAGAGCTCTTGCTGCCCAGCTGGCAAAACAGGGAGCAACGTCGCTCGGCGCTTGCCGACATCGAACCAGGATTCAACCAGCCATCCCACCAGATAGAGCGCCGAAAGGCATCCGCCAGCAGTTGCAACGTTCCCCTGGCATACAAGAGGCTGGTCCACGGGTTCAAGTCCCAGAGCTTGCAAGCTCGATCGTGCATCCGGATGTGTAGTTGCTTGGCCGCTGAGCAGCCCAAGCCGTTCGAGAATGAACGCTCCGGCGCATATCGAACCGATTCGCTGGCGTCTGGAGTCAAGTTCAAACGACGGCAGGAAATCCGGGGCGGCAAGTGCAGCGGGTATCCCTTCCTTGCCGCTGACGAACAATACCGCGTCGGCACTATTGGCCTCGGAAAGCGGACCGTGCACCGAAACAGGCAGGCCATGCGCCGATCGCACGATAGCGCTGGAACCCAATATCCGGACGTGCCAGTCCTCAGTGTTGCGGCCCAAAATGTCCCACATCAGGAATAGGTCGATATCAGTGAATTGGTCGAAAGCAACCAGAACGATTTTCTTCAAGGCGAGCTCCATGAAAAGTGCTAGCGTGCAAAACGCAACGGCTATCTTTGCTGGTGTTCGCAGCGTATCAATCGGTTGCGCGCCATACACAGTCTGTATGGCGCTAAACATGGAGCGAAATAACGGGTGGGAAAATTAACTCGCAACCATTGGATCGCGGCTGGTTTTGAGGCCCTCGACCAAATAGGACATAGTGGTGTTTCGGCCGAGAGTCTATCGCGCCGATTGAATGTGACCCGCGGATCGTTCTATCACCATTTCCGTAATCGCGAAGACTTTGTCCGCACCTTGCTGGCCGCTTGGGAAGAAGACTACACGGAGCGCATGCTCACTTATGCGGCACAGGGTCGTAGCGCGGGCGAAGTCCTGAAACGCTACTTGAGTATTGCCGCTGAGAAACAACCTGGGCGGGAGGTTTCCATCCGCGCCTGGTCGCTGCACGATCCGTTGGTAGGCGAGTTTCAGCAGCGTGTTGACACAAGACGACTGGACTTCGCGATACGGACGAGCCGCCGCTTGGTCCCTATGCCAGGCGAAGCAGAAGTGATTGGTCGGGTGGCCCATCTGTGCCTGATTGGTGGTCAACAGGCAGGGCTGCGGCGTGATGCCGCTCGCTTCAACAGTTTCCTGAGTCGAGCCTTTTCACTTTTCGAAGGGGCTCTTCCACCGTGGCACACGCGTCAGTAAGACGCGTGCACGGGCTTTCCCTTGTGGTTCTGACATGACGTCCGGACGACCAGCGTCATATTCGTCGAAGATCAACGCCATGGGCCGGCAGTGCCCAGGCAAGATGCAGGCTTAGTTCACCATCACCTCGTCCAGTGCCTGTTCGAGGGTGCTGACCGTGCGCTCGATATTATTCAGCTTTTCGAGTCCGAACAGACCGATGCGGAAGGTCTGGAAGTCGGCCGGTTCGTCGCATTGCAACGGCACTCCGGCGGCGATCTGTAGGCCGTGGTTGGCAAATTTCTTGCCGTTCTTGATGTCGGCATCATCGGTGTAGCTCACCACGACGCCAGGGGCCTGAAAGCCGGCTGCGGCCACGCTTTTGATGCCTTTGCCGGTCAACATGGCGCGCACCCGATCGCCCAGCGCCTGTTGTGCGTCGCGTACCTTGTCGAAACCGTAGGCTTGCGTCTCTTTCATCACTTCGTTGAATCGCGCGAGGGAATCGCTGGGCATGGTCGCATGGTAGGCATGTCCGCCCTGTTCGTAGGCCTGCATGATCTGAAGCCACTTTTTCAGGTCGCAGGCGAAGCTGCTGCTCTGCGTCTGCTCGATGCGTTCGAGGGCCAAGGAACTGAACATCACCAGGGCGCAGCAAGGGGAGGCGCTCCAGCCTTTCTGCGGTGCGCTGATCAGCAGGTCGACGGCGCATTTGTGCATATCAACCCAAATAGTGCCTGAGGCGATGCAGTCCAGCACAAACAGGCCACCCACCGCATGCACGGCGTCGCCGACGGCCCGCAGGTACTCGTCGGGCAGGATAATCCCTGATGAGGTTTCAACGTGGGGGGCGAAGACAATCTGCGGCTTCTGCGCCGCAATGGCTGCCAGCACTTCGTCCAGAGGGGGTGGGGCGTACGCAGCCTGGCGACCCGTGTCGACCGGTCGGGCTTTCAGCACCGTGGTGGCCGCCGGGATGTTGCCCATCTCAAGGATCTGGCTCCAGCGATAACTGAACCAGCCGTTGCGTATCACCAGGCATTGCTGGCCGGTGGCAAACTGTCGCGCCACCGCTTCCATGCCAAATGTGCCGCTGCCCGGGACCACCGCAACCGCCTGGGCGTTGTAGACCTGTTTCAGGGTCCTGGAAATGTTCTTCATCACGCCTTGAAATGACTGCGACATGTGGTTGAGCGAGCGGTCGGTGTAGACCACTGAGTACTCGACCAGCCCCTCAGGATCGATACTGGGATATAGCTTTGACATGGAGTGACTCCTTTGGCAGAGATGTCCGTGGTATCGACCCTGCCTTAAGCCTTGGCAAATGACAAGATTGCTCGGGATTGAATGGCGACTTCTGTTGAGCGGTTGGCATCATCAGGTCGATAACGACCAGTTACGAAGGGCAGCAGCCGACCCATTGCTGCCCTTCATGCAGGGCAGCAATGGGTCATCAGTTGAAAAAGTCGGATTTTCAGCCCGCCAGAACTCAGGCATGACTTCCACGCGTAGCGTGAGAACGATCAACCTCAATCAAAACTGCTTTGATGCGCTGGCAATGCGCTGGTACTTACGCAGCTGTCGGTTAATGTTGCGGATATCCAGAAAAAATATCTCTGCGCTACGCCAGAGCAGCATCCACGCGGTGACGGTAACGACTCCCACGGGGATGGTGCCTTCAATGCCCAGAGCCGTGCCTGCCAGCACCAAGGCTAGTGCCAAGCCCAGGAGTGTCAGCGCTACCAGCCGGTGGGTGCGAATATCCCCTCTGAGTTGTTCGCTCTTTTCCGCAAAGGTATTGCTGATGGCTTGCTGCAGGCGTTCTCGCTCATCTTCCGGGCAGCGAATGTGCAGACACAGTTCGGAGTGGTACCAGGCGCTATCTGACAGGTAGTCCACCAGCTCGGCGCTTAGCTTGGGGTTGTCCGGCGAGGCAAACGGATTGAGGTAATCGTGGGTAATCGTCAGATCGATTTTTTTTGTCATAACGAACCTTCACCTGATTGAGCTGTGGACTGAGATTTTAGTGTTCGAGGTAAAGCTAGTCGCAAGACAGCTGCTCTGCCTGATCGGCAGTTGCACGCGCTGTTGCAAGAGCGGATTTATCCGCGATGCGTTGGCTGAATGTGCGCCGCGACCGTCTGCATCAGCGCTGATTGTTATCACTCTCTCCGTGAGTGACATCAGTCAGCGGGCGGCGCATGCGCGGATAAGGGCTAGAGGCAGCTTTTGGCCGATAGCTGACTGTCACCAAGGACTGCAATCGACCCATAGCTGCCAGTTGAGAAAAAAGACATCATCTGCTCTCTTGCGAGGCTCGTGCAGGCTCCCCAAAAGATTTCCCGGAGTCATTACGGCATTGCAATTGAGCGGCGGCTAGTTGTCGAGCTATCTAGGCTTGGTTTTATTATTGCGGATCATCATCGATGGCATTGCACGGAGAATATATGGAAATTAATGATCACGGATTATTTTGGTGGGCGGGGAGTGAGCACACCGACGGATATGCTGCCGGACTACTGACAATAAATTCCAGCGGTGTTATTAGTCTAGAGTTGCACCAGACTTTACCAGGGCGCAGCGGAGCGGAGGCTGTGTTTAGGGAGGAGGTTGCATCGGAGGTCGGGATTGTTGGCTGCTTGAAAGCTACGGGGCACTACGTGCTGCTCAGGGGGCTGCAAACAAACGGTGGCCGAAGCGGTTTGATTTCATATGAAAATTTTATTGCTGAAGAGTGTTTTATTTGCCAGGAGATGATAGATACCGAAAAATTTACGAAACTAAAAATTTCTTTGGAAGGTTTGCAGGAGTGGATTCGCCCCGGGAAGATTGATTGCGAGGAGCCGCTAAATAATAAAATTTCGATAGGTCTCGAGTGCAATCCGACAGAAGCGTGGGAAACCAATACAGGGCTTGTTGAGATACGACACCATTTTACAGGGAATAAGCCAAATTTGTTTAGCAGCGATCTAAATATTGGATTGGCCTCTGAGCTTATTTATACTCCTACATCAGCACTCTCGAGCCAAGAGATAGTGGGGTGGTATCGTGCTGTTCAAGACCTCCTACTAATCCTAACCAATTGCACTTTGACACTTAAGTGGCCGAAGCTGATTTGGAGCTGCGAAGGCAAAGACCTCGTGGTTCGTTACTATTTTCGTCGACAGGAGCCAGCTGATAATAAGATTACCTGGCAACAAACCCTACTTCCATTCCCAAGGATTCGTGAAGCTTTTGGTACGATGGTCGATAAATGGCTTCTTGCTCGAAAAAGCTTAGGACCTGGTATAAGCCTCTATCTGGGCACCAGACGGAATTTCAGATTGTATGCAGAGCATCGTTTTGTGAATTTGGTGTGGGGCCTTGAAGCGCTAGGAAGGCGAACGGACCTTCCCGAATCCGACGATTCGAAAGTGAGCGAAAAAGTTAAGAGAATAACTGAGGCAATTAGCTCTGTCGAAGGACTGAATTCAGGAGATCGTAACTGGCTAAAAAATTTAATGAAACGTGCTGTTGAACGTCCGCTGTCGGAAAGGCTGTTTGAAACGTTGAGCCCCGTCGCCATTGGTATTTCTGAAGAAAACCTGAAGAAATTTTGCAAAACGTGCGCTGATCTGAGAAATGATTTATCACATCATGGGGGAGAACGCGAGCCAGGAGAATATGAGGCTTTCCTCACAGGTATTCTGAACAATAGTGAAGCGCTCTCCAAACTCTATCTCCTTGTCATATTAAGTCTATTGGGAGTTGGTGGCGACGAGTTTGAAAGAATCATGTATATGGACATTGGCTCGAACTCATTTAAAGTCTCGTTCCGGCAGGCAGGTTTGATACCGGAGGAGGACATTGAGCAGCTACTCGCTAGCCTCAGTCCTCAAGCTTTGATAACAGAGTCAAAGCCTGAGTCGGGAATCGAGTCAGAACCTACGCTCGAATCCCAAGCGGGTAGGGCCATCTAAGCAATAGTGCAGTAATTATTCGGATCGCCCAGTCCATCCACCTGGGCGGTATCGGAACGTCAGTTATCGCAGAGCTACACGCGCCACTGCTCGTCAGACTAGCCGTCGTATGTAATCTCACTATCTTCACTTTGGTATCCGAGTACAGATTGCCCACAAATGTATGCGCACTCTTGGCGACACCTTGATTATGTTCCTACACGTAGATGTGACCGAGCGCGGTCCAATAATCCAATTGAGCATTCGTGCGTAGCAAGTCATGCGTGTGTTTTTTGCCGCACTCGAAGAGTGCTTTGAGGGGTACTTCCGGGAGTTAGCTACCCTCTACGAGCGGCAGCTATTGGCCGGAAGCTGCCGCTCACGACCGGCCGCTTTAGGCAAAAGCAGACGTTCAAGCCATATCGGCAGTCCCAAGGCACACCACCTTTGGCTCACCGACAACAAAAATATGACTTGATGATTAGCGTCATTCGACGTCAGGCAATTGTCGTTAGATTACTACCTGAGTAATCTCCGGCGACCTACGCGCATCAAGGATGACTTCATGAAAAAACTTGGCAGAAACAGCCCTTGTCATTGCGATAGTGGCAAAAAGTTTAAGCGATGCCATGGCTCTCCAGAACACCTTAAGGTTCTGCAAGCTACCTTAGGTATGGCACATGAGGCGTACGAGTTCCAGCGTCGAGAACAACAAGGACTAGGTAGACCAATTTTTTCCACCCGAGTCGATGAACATCGCTTTGTTGCCGTAGGCGATCAGCTTCATGCGGCAACAAACTGGAAGACCTTTCACGATTTCTTGCGCGATTATCCAAGAATTGTCTTAGGCGATGACTGGTGGCAGTGTGAAGCAATCAAACCGATAGAGAACCAGCATCCGGTTTTAGCTTGGTTTGCCGTAGCCTCTGAGCAAGCGACGGAAAATAAGACCCTCAAAGATAAATTCATACTCCCCTCGACGGGGGCTTTGTCATCGTACATGCACTTCGCCTATGATCTATACGCGTTGAAGCATTCAACGCAAGTTGAGCCCTTGCTCATTGCACGAATCAAGAACTCTGCTGGATTCCCAGGAGCGAGGCATGAAGTGCGCGTAGCAGCCTTGCTTTTGCGGGCTGGGTTCACCCTCGAACTAGAGGATGAGACGGACCGCAGTTCAACCCACGTAGAGTTCGTCGCCACCCATGTCGCTACCGGAATAAAATACTCCGTTGAAGCTAAACGCCGCGAAGGCGCCAGACTGAAGCTTAATAAGCTGTTGTACAACGCTCTGAACAAGCAAGCGGAACATCCTCGGATAGTTTTTATCGATACGAACGACCCTCGACAGGAACATCATCAACGCGAACAACTCCCAATTCCTTTGGCGGAAACCAGAGCACGGCTTAAACTGTATGCTGAAGATCCTATCGGCAGAACGCTGCCCGCGGCTTACGTGATAGCAATACACTCCCCAGAAGAGCATCACTTGAACATGGTTAAGGTTCCTCTCAGCTTTCTGCTATGGGGGTTTCGAGTGGATGACCTGCAACCGGGTTACAAAACCCTGTTAGAACAGGTGGAGATTCGGAGACGACACTCACCGATATTCGAACTCGCCAAGTCCATGACTGAACATTTGAAAATACCGGTTTCGTTCGACGGCGAAGCGGACGCTTTTGCCAGTCAACCACCGGCAGGCAAGCTCCAGATCGGCTCTCGCTTCGTATTGCCTGTACCAGATGGGTTAGAAGTCGATGCCCTCTTGGAGAGCGGCGTTGTCATGCCGGAGCAGCAGCAAGCGTGCTGCATTTTTTTGGCGACCAATGGGACGCGGTTCATGTGCACCATTGCCCTAACAGAGGCCGAGCTGGAAGCATACAAACAACATCCATCTACATTTTTCGGCGTAATCGATCACAACGCTGGTCGCAAGCCTTTGAAAACTCCACTCGATTATTTCGATTTCTTCTGGGCGGCCGCCGGTGACACTTCGAGGGAAAATCTCCTAGAGTGGATGGCAGACGCTCCCGACTTTGGCAACTTATCCTTACTATCTCAGGAAGATCTTGCAACGCACTACTGTGTTCGCATGGCAGAGTTGATGATGGCCACAGCTCCTGTTTAGGCGCCATTGACAACTAACCACTATCGGCCAATAGCTGCCGCTCATGAGCAACCGCTATCGGCCGGAAGCGGGCGGGCGCCCTAGGCGAGCATATCTATCTGTTCCTGCATTTCGACCAAGATTGATAGTTTTTCCATTTCTACATTGTTGATTGGCAGTATTGTGTCATTAGTGGCCTCGAAGAAGCGATCTAGCGATGATTGCGTGCCTAAACAATGGTTTAAGTAGCTGATCATGCGTTTGAGAAGTTCGCAGTTTCTAATGAATTTTCTAAAGTCGGATTCATTAAATTCTGATACTTTTATTGTGCTGCCTCTTTCAGATATTTTTTTGCTGAACGCTCTTACGGCGAGCTCTTCGTCGCTTAGCAATTGCGGCGACCACGAGTTATGAATTAATTTATTACGCTCGGATATTATTTTCTTTAACTCTACCTGAAGTTTCCTTAAGACCGCTAGTGGATCAATCGGGGCTCTTTCAATTTGAAGACCGGAATTGTTCATTTTGGCAATGTGCGATTCAAGTTCGGTTGAAATGAATGCAGAGTACTTAATAAGCAAGGGGGTGGCTGTGGTTTCGCCGATTACAATATCTCTGAATTCTGAGTTTTCAACTCCCTTCAACCCTCTTCTTTCCAATGACCATTCGATACCGTTTTTCAGTTCATCACAAAGCTCTTCAAATATCCATGTGCTGATGCCGGAATAAAGGAAATATTGACTTGTTTTCACGATTGGCTTCTCACTAGCTTAAGTTTTGGTTTTGGATAAATAAGGTTTTGGCAATTCCTATCGGGGTGTGAGGAGCTGTTTTTTAAAAAATGTGCCACTTTCTCTCTTTTGGCCGGTAAAGGTCATTTGCGAGCAACTATTATCGGCCAATAGAGGAAATTTGGGCAATGTGCTTCAACTCCGCAGAGGTTTGAATCGCCCCTAACATTTAGACTCATTCGAACGTCTGCTTTTGGCCGATTTCTGCCTGTCGTGGTCGGCAGCAATCGGCCAGAAGTGGTCATCCTAGTTGAGCATCATCCGGAATGTTGTTGGCTTCAACCTCAAACCTGCTCAGCAATGCGGCACCGTCCGAAACACTAAGAATCTGATTGATCGCGGCGATTTTCTGAGTTGCACGTTCGATTTGAAAGTCAGCATTGCTGTATACAGTCTCCGCTTCATTATGGAGTGCATAAGCCAAATGGGCCGCGACACGGACGCTCATTGGAGCATCTGCATCGCTGCCCAAATAATCCGCAAGCAGCGTCCTGATCTCAATCAGTGCAAGCGCGAGTAGCCTGGTTTGATCAGTCTGCATAAATGGATCCTGAGTATTACAACGAGTTTGCGAACAGATGTCGCGAGGTTACATAAACTTTCCGTCAGTCAAAAGCGAAAGGCCGCTTTGGGCCATAGCTGTCGGTGGAGCATCGGCAGCTATGGCGCAAAAACGGACTGGGCTCCAACAATTTGTGAGGGTAGGCAATAGACTTCAGTGTTCGATTACTATGCTTTAACCCTTTTCCGCTCCATATGCTTCATCAACAGACAATTATCTAGTAAGCAACGGCTGCACTACGGGTATACCTCATAGAACCTCTGGTTCGGATTCAACTTCGGGCGCGACTAACGTCTGGATTGGGGGCGTGGGGAGGGCAACGACACCGACACCTACCAATATTGCTTGACGGCACTCTGCTGAGTAGGCTTCATCTGACTGTTCTGCTAGATATTGAACGGCTTTGAAAAGTTCGGTGGTCGGAATCAGTGCGGTAGACGAAGATTGAGCAGCTGAGATGCACTTTTCGGTGAACTGTGTTTCTCGTTCTGCTGGCACTGATAGTCGAAAGCCATTACCGAATAGGACGCCTTTAGCCGGCAGCATTACATCGTCACGTTGAAGATCTTCATGAATATTCATAGCAAGTTGACGCAGTTTGTCGACGTTTATAGCCTTATTGTCTTTGCCTTCGGCCTCTCCTAACAGCCGGCCTTCGGGGCACTGGAAGACAACGTCGAATTCAGATTCAGTATCTTTATACTGGGCAGCTTCGAATCCAAGAGTATTAAGTGCATCCACTATTGCGTATTCAAGGGGTTTGCCTTTTTCAAAGAGTAGTGATCGCAACTTTCCGGCGCTGGACAGTTGCTCTTGTACTAACTCCTTTGTTTGTTGTGCTTCCTCGACGCGGCGCTCAGCCTCTAGTAGTTCTGACCGTAATGTTCGCTCAGCGGATAAAGCGTACAAGTCGCTCGAAGCCCATCCGGGTTCCGGTGTGACCTCTGCGGAGGTGCGTAATGCCTTATCGAGCGCCACTATGGCGCCGATAAATCGTCCAGAGAACTGCTTTGCCGCTGCAGTCCAGACTTGTCCCTTTGCCTGTTGCTTGTAGAAATTTTCTGGATAAAAGTCGATATTTGGCAGTAGGATGAGCGAGCCCGTCGAAGTTTTGCTGCGAACTAATGCCGCCACAGGCTTATCGCCATTTTTGGTGGTGATGCAGACATCCGGTGTATCTGCAGATAGCAACACCATATATTCAGACGCATCCGCGAACTCTGCCCAATAGGGAGCTAAAATCTCCGCTCCAAGTGGCGCGAGCTTCATAGCACTTCCCGTAGCGTTGATTGGCTTCAGGCTTATCGGTAGGGCCGCATAATTTGTGTACTGTGTAACAATTCGAGTTGTTTTCTGATTGCGTCCTGTTCCCGAATATTGTCGTTCTCCTGTGGCGATGTAGATATCTTGTACTTGTGGAAGGAAAACAATGACGGTCTTGCCGGCCTCGATTGCTTGCTTGATCTCTCTGCGCCAGTGCTCGCAACACTCTTTTAGCTGAAAAGACGCAGAGTCATCCAGGCTTGGCTTACCTAGATAGGTGTCAACGTAAGAGCCCCAGAAATCATCAATTAACGGGCGAAAGAGCACGACATCCCAATCCAAGAGAGATACTTTTGAGCGAAATCCCTCGTAGTGAGTGTCATTCGAGGCTAATTCGAAACCCACAGTAAGTATTGCCTTTGCCATTTTGCACCTTACAAAGAAGGGGTGAGATGTCTAGTTGTTTTTATGCGAAACCTGATGAGCATAACATTTGAGTGGATTGTTGCATGATCAACGGCAGGACTTATCTGTTGCTCTGAAAAAGGCGCCTTCAGGGGCCGCTTCTGGCCGATTGCCGCCTTCCGCGAAGGGCAGCAATCACCTGAGATCCGCTAGTGAGTCTTCAACCAAACAACACCCCGCCGACATCCATCAATCGAACTCACCGCCGCGGTTCAGCCACCAACAACAACGACTGCGGCACAGGACTCTGCGGGTGCTGAGGCTCCTGCAGGCCCGTCAGTTGAAAGCCGGCCATGTCCAGCGCATTGAGCCAGCTGGACAAGGTGCGGAAGTACCACGGCATGGGTTGCCATTGCCCCTTGAACCCGGTGAAAGTCTCTTGCCGCCAGCCATCCTGATAGTCGCCGGCCGCTGCGCTCCACGGATGCAGCGTCTGGATCACCAGCGCGCCGCCGGGGGCGATCAGGGCGTTCATGGCGGTGAGCAGGGGGATGATGTCCTGGTGCAGCAGGGCGAAGTTGGCGCAGATCAGGTCGTAGTCGCTGCCGATGTCCACTTTGGCTTGCGCCAACTGTTCATAGTTCGCCAGATGCACCGGCGAAGAACCTGCCGCCCGCGCCGCCTCGACCAGCGTCGAATCGCCATCCACACCGACCCCATTGATCGCCCGTTCAGCCAGCGCCCGCAACAGCCAGCCTTCGCCGCAGCCCAGGTCGAGCACACGTTCGGGCTGACGGCTTGCCACTGCCAGCAGGATCGCCTGGTCGGTGACCTTGAGGCGGCTTTCGATGGCGCCGTTGCGGATCGCGTCGATCCAGGATTGGGCGTTGTGGTGCCAGCTATCGAGAAGGGTCGAATCGGGGGCGGGCATGTCGATGTCCGGAGTTGTGGGTTGGAGAGAAGGATAGGGCAAGTGCGCGTGGCGCGGACGCTGTTAGTGACGCTGCATTATTTTCTGCACTCTGCCAACACCACCTGGCAGGTGTCCGGCGCGCCACCGGAGCGTCCGGCGTAGCGAATGCAATTGTCCATGGATTTCTGGCGGGCCATGTCGAGGGTGGAACCCCAGGCCAGGCCACCCTCGCCGACAGTGGGCAACGCTTTGGCGTAGCAAGGTGAGCCTCCGTTTGAGGCCCAAGTGCGAGGCGTGGCAGTGTTGCGTGCGCAGCCCGCTGTCAGCGCCAGATTGATGGCGAGCAGGGCGGGCAAGACCCATGACCCGCATGGGCGCGCGGTTTTTCCGGTCATCCCGAGTTCCCTGTATCAAGAGGCTGGAGGCGTGTCTGTATCCTGCAGTTTAGACGTTGTTGCGCCTGCCCTTTGCCCGGTTTGGCGCATTTGGGGGCAGTTGCCGGGAGGGCACTTTTGAACCCGTGCCTGTCCAGAAGAGTAGAAATTTTGGCGTCATGAAATATACGGTTACGCTGCCGATACGCCGCTTGCAAAGTCCCTGCCTTGATCTTTAATAGTTACTGATGGAGGACGCGTAATCCCATCAAATATGTCTTAAATATCAATGGTTAAGCGAAAGTATCAAGTCCCGCCCGGATCTTTCTCTGATTTCACGACAGATAGCTCAAAGGATGACGAAGAAATGAAAGAGAAGCTGGCGGCCGTTATCCGAAAACTGATTTCTCCTTCATTACGTTATGAAGTCAGGAACGCGGCAACCTGGCTGCGGGACATCCTGGGGCGTGCGTGTTTCTGGAAGTGGGAGATTGCCCGCTTCAAGCTGCAGAAGGACAGTCCTTACGAATTCCTCTACATCGGCAGGAAAAAACAGCGGGAAATGGCCAAGCTGCTCATCGGCGGGAAGTCCCAGGGGCCGCCCGATACGGTCGACGACGAATCGGCACCTGCTGCGTCGAATCATGTGGTGGTGGTCAGTGAAGCACCGTCCCCGGGGGCCTTGAATGTACCCCTCTACCTGAGTGCCGTCGTACCGCTGGGGCGTCCCATCGAAGACATCACCGCCAAATACGATAGCGAGTTGCGCCGAAACATCCGCAAGAACCGGCCGCGCTACCGGATGGTCCAGACACTGCTGGATGACGAAATCGAAAAGGCCGACAGGGAAATGCTTCGACCTTATGCCGAAGCACGGCAAGGCATTCACGCTGCGCAGTTTCCCGCTCAGGAAGTCTTGAGAATTGCCAAGACCGTCGGCCGGCTCGACCTGATCATGCTGGAAGACGAGGTGGTTGCCTGCCACCTGGGTTGCGTCGTCACTCGTGGCGGCAAGCGCTACTGGAGCACGCTGCGTTTCGGGTACGTCGAGCCGATTTTTTCAGATGCGAAAAAACTGCGTGAGGTCAACTCGATTACCACCTTCATGGCGCTTGAGTGGGCTATCGACAATGGCTTCGATTATTACGACATCGGTCTTTGCGTGGCCCGCCCGGATGATGGGCTGCTGAAATGGAAAAGACGGCGCGGCGGTGATATCGATTCCTTGGGAAACCACGCGTACATGTTCGTCCGGCTGCCCAAGACCGGGAGAGCCAGATTCCTCTGGGACACGCCGCTGTTTGCTGTCGAAGGCAAGGAAATAACCTTGCACCTTGGCCTGCCGGACGGGCCAAGCGATGAGGAAGTCGCCAGCCGTTATCACGAAATGGTGTTTGGCGGGCTGCACAAAATTTATCTGTATTGCGCCAAGAGCTCGGGCGAACAGTTTCTCGACACCTTGCGCAGTCGCTATGCCAATTTGCAGACACCACCCGTCATGGAACGGATTCCATCCAGCTGAGCCATTTCCAGGACTGAATAATGACAGCGCTCGCACCTGACTTTTGACCCTGCCCGCAGGGAGGACTCTTCATGGAAAGCGATCTCTCGCCAATCAGCACATCGACCGCTGGCAATCAAAAAAAATGGACCCTGGCCGCCTACAAAAACATGGCGAGAAAAAGACTCGCACGCAAAGCCGATATCAACTTGAAAAGCATCGCGCTGAAAAGTTGGGATATTGCGCCGGGCGAGACGACTCATTCTCCGTCGGCGTTCTACCTGCCCGGTCAAATGGACCGCGTGACAGGGTGGGAGGCGAAGCGTTTTTATCCTTTCGAACATCCCGCCCGCACCATGCAGGGGCTGGGCGACGTAGAACAAGGGCCGACCCGTGGCTACTTGCTCAAGGACGTCTGGATGATCGATGGCGCGCTCTACAAGGACAACGCCAGTCTGTGGCTGTCGCTCAAGCCAAGTATGTTCCCGCGCATTACCGTGGACACCGAGATCGATCGCGCCGCCGTCTACTGCACGCAAAACGGCAATACCTGGTTTGGAACGTGGTTGATGGAAGACTGCCCGACCTATTCCCTGGCCTGCGATGAAGGCGTGCCGGTGACCACCGCGCCCTCCGCCAGGTTTCCGTTGTTTACCCAGGCTCCCGCTTACGAAGACTGGTTTGGCATGAAACCGGTGCGCCTGCACAGTGCGTTTTTTCGTGAGCTCGTGCTGTTCGACGACTTGAGCAACAATCGAAACAGGCATCTGCGTTACCGGGCCATGGGGGAAAAACTGCTGTCGCACGTCAAGCATGAGGCTCACCCGGGCGTGTTCATCCTGCGCGGTGGCGACGGTGACTTGCGCTTTTTGCGCAATGAGCTCGAAGTCGCCGAACACCTGCGCAAGAGCAGGGGGTTCCGCGTTCTCGATCCTTTGAAAACCGATGTGCCGACCATCGTGGCGACCTGCGCCGGGGCGCGGACGGTGGTGGGGGTCGAAGGCAGTCAGCTGGTGCACGGCGTCAATGTGCTCCAGCCGGGCGGTTCGTTGCTGGCACTGCAGCCACCGAACCGTTTCGTCAGCTACTACAAGTTCCTGACGGATCGCGACAGGCAGAATTTCGGCTTCGTGGTCGGAACGCCAGAGGGCGACGGCTTCAAAATCGACATTCAAGAGGTCGAGCGCACACTGGATCTGTTCCCGTCATGACGGCCTGAGGGAACCCCGGCAAAAGACTTTCCGAACGGGTTTACGCCTGATCCCCAAACACCGGCCGGAAAAAACTCCGCTCATAGCTGAGGATGAATTTTTTATCCTCGGCATACTTGAACGCCGCGATGCAGTCCGCGTCCTTCATGGAGTCCTGCCGATAGCGCTCGTACTCGGCAAGGCTCGCAAAAGTGAACATCGCCAACGCAATGTTGTTGGCGCCCTCGGACGGCAGGAAATAGCCGTGGTGCTGGCCGCCGAATTTTTCCACCAGTGGAATCCACAACTTTGCGTAGTGTTCGAATGCGCCGATCTGGTACGGATCCAGCACGTACTTCAGGTAACAAGTGACCATGTTTTCGCTCTCTTCTACGGGAGGGTTAAACCATTCAAAGGCTGTTCAGCCATTCGGCAGTTTCGCAGATCACCTGGCTGCATGGGAGTCTTCACTGAACCCTGTATCCCGTAAATGCGGGCCATCTGTGTCTATCGGCTACATTGCGAGGTTGTTACGTTTGCGCCTCCACCGTATTCGATGAGGTAAAAATGGATCTCACCGCCATCCCGTTCGGGACGACCGACTGGTCGACGATCGAACCTGTCACCCATGCCGGCCAGACCGGAAACGCCTATTGGCGAACCTGTCAGTTTGGTTCGACGCGTGTGCGAATGGTTGAATACAGCCCCGGATACCTCGCCGATCATTGGTGCTGGAGAGGTCATATCCTGTTGTGCCTGGAAGGCGAGTTGCACACGGAACTGGAGGACGGTCGACAATTCACGCTGACGGCCGGCATGAGTTATCAGGTGGGCAACAATGCTGAAGGGCATCGGTCGTTCACCACCAGTGGCGCAAAATTGTTCATTGTGGATTAAGGCGTCGGATTGAATTTCGCCACTGGCCGTAGCGCTGGGTATCTCTATGGGAGATAACCCGATCAGATTAATTCGCTTCTTGAGATATATCCCGCGCGCGTAATGTCTGCCCTGTCTGAAGTAGAGAAGGGCGGATGATGAACAGGTTGAACACAACGATCGCCAATGCGCAGCCCGCGTTGCGGCCAGCCAGCGCAGGCTGGGCAACGGTGGCAGGCTTTGCTGCAAGCCTGGTCGGCATCGGCCTTGCGCGGTTTGCATATACGCCGTTGCTTCCAGCGATTATCGGCGCCCACTGGTTTGATCCGTCCAAGGCGGCGAAAAGCTCCAGCGATTCCCGGAGCCTTTGACACCGTGAATTACTCCGATAGAAACGTGATGTATTGGCGCCGCAACCTGACCGTTTGTGTGTTCGGCTCGTTCACGACCCTGGTCAGCCTGAGCATGTTGTTGCCCTTTTTACCGTTGTACGTTCAACAACTGGGCGTGACGTCGCAGGCGGACGTGGTGCAATGGTCGGCCGTGGCATTCGGCGCGACTTTTTTCGGCACGGCGATCACCGCGCCGTTGTGGGGGCGCCTGGCTGACCGCTATGGCCGAAAACCGATGCTGGTCAGAGCGGCCATCGGGATGGCCATTGTGATGTCGTTGATCGGGCTGGCCCGGGACGTTACCGACCTGGTTGCACTGCGCCTCATCGCCGGGCTCATCGGTGGCTACGCATCGGCGTCCATCGTCATGATCGGGTCGCAGGTCCCGCGCGAAAGGGCGGGTTGGGCACTCGGTGTCTTGTCCACGGGGGCCTTGTCCGGCAACCTGATCGGGCCACTGGTTGGCGGTTTTTTACCTGAGCTTGTTGGTATTCGCGGCACCTTTTTCGTCGGTGGAGCAATGATTGCGGTCGCCGCCATGACCACCATCCTGTTTGTTCGTGAGGATTTCGACCGAGCGTCGGACGCCAGACAACGGGACAGGAAAAACCGGCCTGAGGGGGCCGGTTCGAAATGGCCGGTCATCGCTGCACTGCTCATGACCGCGATGATGGTATTGCTGGCCAATATGTCGATCGAGCCGATCATCACCGTCTACATCGGCGACCTCGGCGTACCGGTTGATCATCAGGCGCGGATAGCCGGCGTGGTCATGGCCTGTTCCGCGTTGGGCAGCATCCTGACCGCCGCCAAACTGGGGGCGCTGGCCGACCGGGTGGGCGGCTGGAGCGTAATTGTCGGTTGCCTGTTGCTGACGGCCGTGGTCATGGTGCCCCAGGCGTTCGTTACGCAATGGTGGCAACTGGCGGTATTGCGCGGCGTCATGGGCATGACCATTGCCGGGCTCCTGCCCGCGATTGCCAAGTTGATCCGGCATTCGGTCGAAGAGCACAACACCGGCAAAATCCTCGGTTACCTGCAATCGGCGCAGTTCTCAGGGCAGGTGATAGGTCCATTGATTGGCGGCCAGATTGGCGCCCATCTCGGCCTGCATCATGTGTTCCTGGTGACGGCGGCATTGCTGGTGTTATGCGCCTTGATGAACGGCTGGGTGAGGAATCGCTACCTGGGCGACACCGTCCAGACGAACGCTGTCCAGAAAAGTGGATAACGCGCTGGAAAAATAGCCATCAAGGCGCCTGACGAACACCGTCTCTACATCGGCGATGTCTGGCGCGAGTTCATGCACGTTGACCAACCCCTCGCGCAAGGCGTTCGCCACAACGCCTCGGGGCAACAACGTGACTCCGACGCCCGCCGACACACAGGCAATGATCGCTTCAATCGAGCCAAACTCCAGTGGCTCAGGCGCCAGGATGCCCAGGTTGGCCAGCAGGGAATCCAGGCGCTGGCGGTAGGAGCAACCGATTCGAAAAACCACCGTCTTCAGATTGTCGACCGCGGCGACCGCGTCCAGCGTGTCAATGGCACAGGATGTGACCAGCACGAGCTCTTCGCGGAAGGCTTGCTCACTGAGCAATTCCGGGTGATTGACCGGGCCCACGACAAACGCCCCTTCGAGCTTACAGTCGATGACGCCCTGGATCAGGCTGCAGGTGGTGCCGGTGCGAATCACCGGGCGAACCTCCGGGTAGGCCTTGGCAAATTTTGCGATCAGCCGTGGAAGGCGCAGCGCCAGCGTCGTCTCGAGCGTACCGATCTCGAAGACACCTTTTGGATGCCCATCATCGCGCGCAGCGCAGGATGCATCGGACAGGAGCCGGGAAAGGCGGGCGGCGAACGGCAGGATCCGACGCCCAGCCGGCGTGACCTGAACCCCTCTGGCGCTGCGTTGGAACAGCGCCACCCCGAGCTCGTCCTCCAGCGACCGAATCCTCGCGGACACGTTGGACTGCACGGTGTTCAGCTCGCTCGCAGCCTTGTTCATGCTGCCGTGGCGCGCAACCGCATCGACCACCTTCAGATCCGTGACATCCATCGAATTCACCTATCTCTAAAACCAATAACCAACCGCAAATAAACAGCGTTCAGCAGATTAGTTTTCGTGTGCGGCAAAGGCAAGCAATGGCCGACATAGGGTGCGATTGAATTCATCAAAAAAGATCATACGCATCATTAATGATCGTTTTACATGATCTTTGGCCGGGCATAGGTTGAGGGTGCAAATACACCGCAGCCAGTGGCAAATCGAGTCTTCGAATTTGAGGCTGTGGAACAACAATAACTGTCCACTGCTACACGGAGTCAACGTGAACCATGCATCCGAGTCAGCCAGAATTCGCAACCATCCCCGGTACCAGGATTTGGTATCACGGCAGCGAAGATTCGTCGCTTGTCTTACTGCCGCCACCCTTGTCCCGTACTTCACGTTCATCCTCGTCGCGGCGTTCGCGCCCCAGCTTCTAGCGCAGAAACTCTCCGCAACCAGCATCATCAATATCGGTTGGCCGCTGGGCGTCGCCTTCATCGTCGGGGCCTGGTTGTTTACCGGCCTGTACATCCTGCGCGCCAACGGCGAGTTCGATGACCTCACCGCAGAAATTCGCGAGGGGGCCATCGTATGAAACCCATTCTTCGGTACCTCATTCCTTCTCTGTTGGGCGCGGTCGCGACGTGCGCCTCGGCCGCCGATGTCTTGCAGGCGGTGGAAAAACAGCCGCTGAACATCACCGCTATCGCGATGTTTCTGGTCTTCGTGCTGACCACCCTGGGCATCACTTACTGGGCTGCCTCCAAGACCAAATCGATGGACGATTTCTACAACGCCGGCGGCGGCATCACTGGTTTCCAGAACGGTTTGGCACTGGCGGGGGACTACATGTCGGCGGCGGCGTTACTGGGCGTCACCAGCATGATTTTCTTCAACGGTTTTGATGGAGTGCTCTACTCGATCAGCTTCTTCGTCGCCTGGCCGTTGCTGTTGTTCCTGTTCGCCGAGCGCATCCGCAATCTGGGGCGCATCACCATTTCGGACATCGCCTCGTTCCGGCTCGATCAAAACCGGATTCGCACCATGACCGCGTTCGGTTCGTTGACCGTGGTCTGCTTTTATCTGGTGGTGCAGATGGTCGGGGCAGGGCAACTGATCCAGTTGCTGTTCGGTCTTCCCTACAACTACGCGGTGATCGCTGTCGGTCTGTTGATGGCGATCTACGTCACGTTTGGCGGGATGGTCGCCACCACCTGGGTGCAGATCATCAAGGCAGGCTTGCTGCTGGTGGGCGGGACATTGCTCGCCGTGTTGGCGTTGAGCAAGTTCGGTTTTTCGTTCGAGCTGCTGTTCGAAAAAGCGGTTGCCGCCCATCACGATGGCGAGCGGATCCTGCTGCCCAGCAAGCTGGTGGCCGACCCATTGGCGCTCATCTCGCTGTCGCTGGGCCTGGTCTTCGGTACCGCAGGATTGCCCCATATCCTCATGCGCTTTTTTACCGTGCCGGACGCCAAGCAAGCGCGCAAATCGGTATTCGTCGCGACGGGCTTCATTGGCTTCTTCTACCTGATCGTTGCGGTGTTGGGGTTGGCAGCCATCGTGATCGTCGGGCAAGACCCGGCCTTCTACGAGTCCGGCATTGTCGGTGGAAAGCTCATCGGCGGCGGGAACATGCCGGTGATGCATCTGGCAAAAGCCGTCGGCGGCGACCTGCTATTGGGCTTCATCTCCGCCGTCGCGTTTGCCACGATCCTGGCCGTGGTCTCGGGGCTCACCATGGCGGGGACCTCGGCGATTTCACACGACCTCTATGTCCAAGTCTTCCGCAAAAACCGTGCGGATGCGAAAGACGAGCGGCGTGTGTCGAAGATCGCCTCGGTCGGTATCGGCATCGTTGCGGTGGTGCTGGGCATTTTGTTCAAGGACCAGAACATCGCCTTCCTGGTCGCGCTGACCTTTGGCGTGGCGGCCTCGGTCAACTTCCCGATCCTCGTGCTCTCGATGTACTGGAAAGGGCTGACCACACGCGGGGCGTTGATCGGTGGTGTCGCCGGGTTGGTGAGCTCGGTCAGCCTGGTGATTCTCTCGCCGGCGGTGTGGGTCAAAGTGCTGGGCAATGCCGACGCCATCTTCCCCTTCGACTACCCGGCCATCATCTCGATGAACGTGGCGTTCCTGTTTACCTGGCTCGGCTCGGTCACTGACCGCAGTCGCGGGGCAGCGCTTGAACGCGAGCGCTTCGATGATCAGCTCATCCGCGCCCGCACGGGCCTTGGCGCATCGCAAGCGGTCAGCCACTGAGACTCGGCACACCGTCATCGCGATGACGGTGTGCCGGTCATTTCCATACCCTGATTTGTGCTCTCTGCAAAAGGAGTCAGCCATGCAACTTCGAGACAATGGCTTAAGGTTTTCACCCATCACGGTCGTGCTGCACTGGGTCGTGGCGTTGTCGCTGCTCGCCATCCTCGGCTTGCAGGTGATGATCGGCCAGGCGTCCAGTGAGGCCGGGCGGATGTCGTTGGTCCACCTGCAAAACCTCATGGGGCTGATCCTGTTTTTCGTATCGATCTATCGGTTCTGGGCCAGGATCACCGCTTACCACCCGCTGCCGGTGGGCACGCCCAATCCTATTGAAGTGATCATCAGCCGTTCCGTTGCGGTGGCGCTCGCCCTGGCGATGGTGCTGCTGCCGGTCGCGGTGTGGGCCTCGCGGTCGGCGGCCGGCGAGGGGGTGGGGCTGCCCGGAGGCTTTTCGATTCCGGCGCTGTTGCCCACCAATGCGGCATTGAAGCAGGTGGTCGATGTGCTCTTCGATATCGGGGCGTCGGCGTTCCTGGTCGGCCTGGCCTTGCACGTGTTCGGTGCGCTCAAGAATCACTTTCTCCTGAAGAACAACACGCTCAAGCGGATGCTTGGAAAACATGTGGAGCTGTGAGCCATGAACGAAGCCAGATTCGATTTTGCAGGTAACGCCATCACTCAATTGTGTGGCGTGAAATACCCGATTTTTCTCGGCGGGATGGCGGCGATTTCCGGCCCGCCGCTCGTTGCGGCAGTCGCCAACGCCGGAGGCTTGGGCGTGGTGGGCGGCTTGCGCCTGCCACCCTTGACCTTGCGCCGATGGATACAGGAAACCCGAGCGCTGACCGACAAACCCTTTGGCGTGAACCTGGTGCCGCAGTTCGGCGGGCCTGACGTGTTTGAAGCGCAATTCCAGGTCGTGCTCGAAGAAAAACCGCGCCTGCTGTCCTTGTTTTACGCCGAGGCCTATTCCGCCGACATGATTCCCCGGGCCAAAGACGCGGGGTTGGTGGTCATGGTGCAAACGGGCTCGGTGGAGCTGGCGAAAATCGCCATCGCGCAAGGCGCTGACATCATCGTGGCGCAGGGCAGTGAAAGTGGCGGTCATTTGAATCGAGGCACCATCGGCATCATGCCGTTGCTGACGTCCATCCTTGCGGTATCCGAGGGGCGACCGGTGCTGGCGGCCGGTGGCATCACAAACGGTGACGATGTCCGCGCGCTGATGTCGCTCGGCGCGTCTGGGGTGGTGGTGGGCACCGCGTTTATTGCCACCGATGAGTCGAATGCGCACCCGCTCTACAAGCAAAAAATTGTCGAGGCGACGACGGATGACACCGAGTACCGGACCGGGTATTCGTTCGGTTGGACCTACGGCACGCCGCACCGGGTGATCCCCAATCGTGACAAGTGGAACCTGCTGCGTTTCATTGGCGGTGGCGCCCGCGCAATCGACAAACCGCGCATGGCCAAGAAGCTTTCGCTGTACGCGGGGCAGGGCGTTGGCAAGATCCACAGCGTCGTCCCCGCAGCAGAACGTGTGGCGGAGCTTGCCCTTGGCTTGTAGTAAGCCTCTCCTCGATTAACCTGTAGGAGCGAAGCTTGCTCGCGAAGGCGGTAGTGCATTCAGTTTCAATAGTGAATGCCCTGACGCTTTCGCAGGCAAATCGGAACGCCGCACCGCTCGCAACTACAGTGTCGAACTGAGTGTTTTACGCCGCCGGCCGGGCAATCTGCTCCTGCGCCAGGCCGATAAACGCGCTCATCGCCGAGGTGATCATCGAGTCGTTCCTGCGGATGAACACGGTCGAAACCTTGGCGAATTCGGCCGGCAGCGTGTGGCAACGAATCGCATGCCGCACGCTGCAATTCTCTGCGATGGCCTTGGGCAGCAAGGTCACGCCCATGCCCGCCGCGACGCATGACAGGATGCCGTCGAGGGTGCCCAGTTCCATGATCTGGTTAGGCACCAGCCCGACTTGGTAGAACCAGTTTTCCAGGGTGGAGCGATAGAAGCATCCGGTGCGAAAGACCAGCACGGTTTGCTGGGGGATTTTCTCGATGAGCGCGGGCAGTGACTCGAAGCGGTTGCTGCTGACCAGCACCAGTTCCTCTTGAAACACCTCCTCCTGCGCCAACGCTGGGTTCTGGTGAAATCCGCCGACGAACGCGCCATCGAGCCGATGGGCTTCAATTGCCTTGATCAGCTCGACCGTCGTCCCGGTCAGCAGCGACAGTTGCACTTCGGGGTATTGCTCGCGGTACTTCGTCAGCACCTGTGGCAAGCGAATGGCGGCGGTGGTTTCCATTGAGCCCAGCCGCAGCAGGCCGGTCGGAACACCGGTGTCCGTCAACGCATTGCGACTCTCTTCTGTCAGCTGCAGGATGCGCCGCGCATAACCGAGGAAGGTCTCGCCCGCCGACGTAAGCACCACCCCGGATTTCTTGCGGATGAACAACTCTCGATTCAGTTCGGCTTCCAGCTCCTTCACCCGCATGGTGACGTTGGACTGCACCGTGTTCACGTTGACGGCGGCTGCGGTGAAGCTGCCGAGTTCGGCAACCGCGCAGAAAATCTTCAGTTGGCGCATTTCCATGATCGTCACCATCCATCATAAAAAGTGATTATGGACATATTTAACGATCACTTTACGGTCATTGTCGGTGGTTAGTAAAGTGGCCGAAACCCGGTAAAAGATGCGGATCGACCCATGACACTCACTTCGAAAATTGATCACGTCTTCGCCGGCGGCCTGGGGCTGTTGAAGCCCGAAGGGCAGCGTACGGGCATCTTCAAACAGCGCCGTTCAGGCCCCGTTCGCGTCGAGCTTCACGGGATTGTCGGTGACCAGCATGGCGACACCAGGGTTCACGGCGGTCCGGAAAAGGCTGTTCATCACTATGCGGCCGAAAATTATCAGCACCTGGCGCAGGCCTTTGCGCACTGCGCCCATGAGCTGCTTCCCGGCAGCCTGGGGGAGAACATTTCTGCGCTCGAACTCTCGGAGCGCAACGTGCACATCGGCGATGTGTTCCAGATGGGCAGTGCGGTGTTGCAGGTCTCTCAACCGCGCAGCCCTTGCTGGAAAATCAATCATCGTTTCGACGCCGAGCGCATGTCGATGCATGTCGCCAAGGAGCGAATCACCGGTTGGTATTACCGGGTGCTTCAACCGGGCTTCATTGAAGCGGGCGACAGGATCGAGTTGCTGGAAAGGCAAACGGAGCGTTTTTCCATCGATGAGTTCTGGCAGGTGCAGTTGTCGCACCGGCCGGTGATCGACGATCTGCTGGCGCTGGCGGCAAGCCGTGGGTTGGCCGATGACTGGAAGCGGCGCCTGTCGGAGCGGGCGAAGTGGCTGCAGAAAGCGCTTCAGGTCTGAAGCTGCACACACATCCAACTGTGGCGAGGGAGCAAGCTCCCTCGCCACAAAAGCTCCGCTTAGCGGTGTTCAGTCTCGCGGATCAATCTGATCCAGCACCCGATTCGCCGTGATCTCCGCCAGCATTATGCTGTTGGAAATGCCCAGCAGCGCATTGCGCGACCCACCGTCCAGAAGGTCCACCAAGTGATGGACCATCACATCGACCGAGGCCAGCGTCTCGACCAGATAAACCATCAGGGTTTCGGTCGTGAGCGCTGGGTCCACGGTAAACAGAGTGCTGGGTGTGCGCGTCGTGGCTTTGATGTCGGCAGCCGACGGGAAGTGGTAGTCGAGGGCACGCTCGGCGGCCTCGTTGAGTTTGTTTGAATCGGGTTCGTATGGGGAAGCTGGATCAGTGTCTGGCGGATTGGGTGAAGGTTTGACCATGGTTCTGTCTCCAAAAACGTGGAGCCGTCACCGACTTGCGACTAAACAAGGGGTGGCAGCTGTACGCAGGTTAGTCGACCGGGGGAGACTCAAAACCGGCGCACCCGAAGGCGCCCTGCGCACAGCTACCATGAAGTTCAGGCATGAAATGACCTGACTGTCTGGATGCCAATACGCTTTGAATCACCCCCGGGCGACTAAACCCGACCACTGATGAGCAGTGGCACGAATCAAGTTACCGGGCACCCCCAAAGCGCACAAGCCGGCGGATTCTGGCGTACCCGTAGGCAACGGCGCAAGGTTTTGTAGCTTTCATCTCGTAACCACGAGCGCGCTTAAACAAGCATTCTCCAGCGCTGTTTAACACCTAAAACACCTTCACCATTTCTGATCCATAAGATCATTAATCATCATTTTACATGATCCTTCTGCTGGCCTACTTTGACCCTGGCAGGCGCGCCATCGGCCGCCTGGCGCTCTCCCGACAACAACAAGAGATGGCTCTTATCCACCACCAGGGGACACCCGCCATGAGCAACCAGCCAGCAGACATCGCACACTACATTCACGGCCGCGTGACGCACGGTACTTCCGGTCGCACGCAGAACGTCACCAACCCTGCCATCGGTTCCGTCATCGGCAAAGTGGCCCTCGCCAATGCCGCTGAAGTCGACGCGGCAGTGAAGTCGGCAGCGGCCGCGTTTCCCGCCTGGTCGGCGCTGCCGCCGCTGCGTCGCGCCCGCATCCTGTTCAAGTTCCTGGCGTTGCTCAATGAACACCGCGACACACTGGCGCGCATGATCACCGCCGAGCACGGCAAAGTTTTCACCGACGCCCAGGGCGAAGTAACGCGCGGCATCGAGGTCGTCGAGTTCGCCTGCGGCATCCCGCAACTGCTCAAGGGTGACTACACCGAACAGGTCTCCACCAACATCGACAACTGGACCATGCGTCAGCCGCTGGGCGTGGTGGCCGGCATCACCCCGTTCAACTTCCCGGTGATGGTGCCGATGTGGATGTTCCCGGTGGCCATCGCCTGCGGCAACACCTTCGTGCTCAAGCCGAGCCCCATCGACCCGTCGCCTTCGCTGCTGATCGCCGAATTGTTCAAGGAAGCCGGGCTGCCGGATGGCGTGTTCAACGTGGTGCAGGGCGATAAAGAAGCCGTGGATGCGCTGATCGATCACCCGGACGTCAAAGCCGTGAGCTTTGTCGGATCGACGCCGATTGCCAACTACATCTACGAGACCGGTGCCCGCCACGGCAAACGTGTCCAGGCGTTGGGCGGCGCGAAGAATCATATGGTGGTGATGCCCGATGCCGACATCGATCAGGTGGTCGACGCGCTGATCGGCGCCGCGTTCGGCTCTGCCGGCGAGCGCTGCATGGCGATTTCGGTGGCGGTGTTTGTCGGCGATGTCGCCGATAAGGTGATGCCGAAACTGGTGGAACGCACCCGCACGCTCAAAGTCCTCGAAGGTACGAACCTGGCCGCCGAGATGGGCCCGATCGTGTCGCAAGTGGCGCTGCAACGCATCACCGGCTACATCGAACAAGGCATTGAGGAGGGCGCAGAACTGCTGGTCGACGGCCGTGGTTTTGACGGCGCCCAGGCTGGCGCGAATTGCGCCGAAGGGTTCTGGCTCGGTGGCACGGTGTTCGACCATGTCACCCCCGAGATGAAAATCTACAAAGAGGAAATCTTCGGCCCGGTGTTGGCGTGCATGCGCGTGAAGGACTTCGCCGAGGCGGTCGATCTGGTCAACTCGCACGAGTTCGGCAACGGCACCGCTTGCTATACCCGCGACGGTCACATCGCACGTGAATTCGCCAGCCGCATTCAGGTGGGGATGGTCGGTATCAACGTGCCGATTCCGGTGCCGATGGCGTGGCACGGTTTTGGTGGCTGGAAGCGCTCGCTGTTCGGTGACACACACGCCTATGGCGAAGAGGGCGTGCGCTTCTACACCAAGCAAAAGTCGATCATGCAGCGCTGGCCGAACAGCATCGCCAAGGGCGCGGAATTTGCCATGCCGACCTCCAAGTAAGCACCGCTTTCTGCTCCACAGGTTTGGGGTGGATGACGTGTTGGCGCGGGCTTGCACGGCATCGTTTTTCCCAGGGGGAGCGAACACCTCGCTCCCGGTTTTTTCCGCACAGGTGAACCGCTATGCCGCTGCTCAAGTTCGACCTCATTCAGGGGCGCAATGACCAACAACTCAAGACCCTGCTGGACGTGACCCATCAGGCGATGGTCGAGGCCTTTGAGGTGCCCGACAGTGATCGCTACCAAAGCGTCACGCAACATCGTCCGGGGGAGTTGGTGCTGCACGACACGGGATTGGGTTACACGCGCACGACCAGCGTGGTGTTGCTGACGGTGATTTCGCGACCACGTTTACAGACGCAGAAAACCGCGTTCTACCGCTTGCTGGCCGAGAGGCTGCAAGCCGAGTGTGGCCTGTCACCCGACGACCTGATTGTTTCGCTGGTGGAGAACACCGATGCGGACTGGTCCTTCGGCCGTGGAAGGGCGCAATTTCTGACCGGCGAACTTTAGGGTTTGCCGCGTGGGCCAAAGGGTCCGTTTTTACCTCTGTGCAACTCTCTTTCAGGTGATGCCATGTCCACTCCGTTGCTGTCTCTTTTGAACATTCGACTGCCCGTCCTTCAATCGCCGATGGTGGGGGTTTCCACGCCCCGACTGGCGGCAGCGGTGTCCAGCGCCGGCGGCCTCGGCGCGATTGGCATCGGGGCAAGCAACGTCGAGCAGGCGCGGAACATGATCCGCGAGACGGCCGCGCTGACAGACAAGCCGTTCAATGTGAATGTTTTTTGCCACCAGCCTGCTGTCCACGACAGCGCTCGCGAGACGCAGTGGCTGACATTTCTGGCGCCGTTCTTTGCGCAGTTCGGGGCCGCTGCACCGACGGCGCTGCGTGAGATCTACACCTCATTCGTCGAAGACCCGGACATGTTGCAGATGCTGCTGGAAGAACGGCCGGCGGTGGTCAGCTTCCATTTCGGGCTGCCACCACAACCGGCCATCGATGCGCTCAAGGCTGCGGGCATCATCCTGTTGTGTTCCGTGACCAACCTGGCCGAAGCGCAGAGCGCGGAACGCGCCGGGGTGGATGCGCTGGTCGCCCAAGGTTACGAAGCCGGGGGGCATCGCGGGGTATTCGATCCAAAACAGGACTCGCAAATGGGGACGTTTGCGTTGGTGCGTGTGCTGGCGGCTGCTTGCCAACTGCCGGTGATCGCGGCGGGCGGCATCATGGACGGCGCAGGGATCAAGGCCGTCATGCAGTTGGGTGCCAGTGCCGCGCAGTTGGGAACGGCGTTTATCCTCTGCCCCGAATCCTCCGCCAACAGCGCCTATCGCGAGGCCTTGAAGGGGCCGCGTGCGCACCAGACTGCCGTCACCAGCGTCATCTCCGGGCGTCCTGCCCGAGGCATGGTCAACCGCAACTTCACCTGCCTCGAAAAGGCTGGCGCGGCACTGCCAGACTATCCGCGCGCCTATGACGCCAACAAAGCGCTCAACGCCGCGGCCACCGCCCAGGCAAACACGGAGTTTGCCGTGCAGTGGGCGGGGCAGGGGGCGCCCCTGATTCGGGAGATGCCGGCCGCTGCGCTGGTGAATGTGCTTGCTGCGGAAATGCACGACTGAGCCAATCGGTCATCTGCGGCGAGCCGACATTTCACCGACTGCGCAAAACGATTCAAACACGAGCTGTACTTCAACATTAATGGCTCAGGCGCGATGAAAATCCGCCTGGCCCAGTTTCAAAAAACACGACCCCCCATACCTCTGCACGACAACCCTTATCCCTCTACGAAAATTACTTTCGCCTCGTTTGAAAATCACCTCTCGAAATGTTTTATGAGTTTCACAACCCATTCGACGTGACCCTTTCGAGGAGTACCGCATGACCCTGTCCTTCGGCTATTGGCTGCTGGTATATGCCGCCATCGCCATCATCGCGCTGATCGTTCTGATCGCCCGTTACCGACTCAATCCCTTCATCGTCATCACCCTGGTCTCCATCGGCCTGGCATTGCTCGCCGGCATGCCGCCGTCCGGCGTGG